>DATHAU010000621.1:0-7200 GCA_035296545.1 Microvirga sp. | reverse complement strand
GCTTCCGCCCCGGTGACGACCGCTCAGGTCCAGTCCCAGGCGCTTCCCCCGGTCCAGTCGCAGCCGATGGCGCAATCCGCCCGTTACGCCGCTCCCGCCCCCATGACGGCGCGTCCCGCGCCGGTCAGGCAGACGATGGTCGCTCAGCCCGCCGGGCAGCCCAAGTTCCGCCTCGTCGACCCGTCCAGGACGCCCGCTCCGGCGGCCGTCGCCTCCGCCGATCCCTCCCGGCGCGTTCGCCCCGGCAGCACATCGACGGCCCAGGCTTCGCCCGCTCCCGTCAGGCAGACTCCGCCGAAGCAGGCGCAGGTCCAGGTGGCCTCCGCCACCGCGGAGCCCCTGGTCTCCGCGCCGCGTCCCGTCGAGCAGCCCAAGGTGGCGGCCCTGTCCGAGCCGCAGCCGATGAAATCCGCCGTCACGTCCCAGCCGGTGCAGCCGCTGGCTCCCGCGCCGGCCGCCCAGCCGGAGGCCGCAAAGGCCCCCGTCGCCGAGCCGGAGCAGACCGCCAGCGTGTCGGGCGAGTTCCGTTGGCCGGCCAGGGGCCGGGTCATCGCAGGCTTCGGCGCCAACGGCGGCAACGAGGGCATCAACATCGCCGTTCCCGAGGGCACCCCCGTCAAGGCGGCGGAGGCCGGCACGGTGACCTATGCGGGCAGCGAGGTGAAGGGCTACGGCAACCTCGTGCTCATCCGCCACGAGAACGGTTATGTCTCGGCCTACGCCCATAACGGCTCGCTCAACGTGAAGCGCGGCGAGCAGGTGAAGCGCGGGCAGGTGATCGCCACCTCCGGCCAGACCGGCAACGTGACCTCGCCGCAGCTCCACTTCGAGATCCGCAAGGGGGCGACCCCGGTCGATCCCCTGAAGCACCTCGGCGGCTGACAAATATCAGGAGTTCAGGCCGGCCCTCGGCAATCCGGGGCCGGCCGCAAGAGGGGACGGTGGAGCTCAGCCACCGTCCCTTTGCCTTTCAGATCGCTTTGCCCAGGCGCCCGGCGAGGTCCTGGATGAACTGCCACGCCGTGCGGCCCGACCGCGCTCCGCGGGTGGTGGCCCATTCCAGGGCCTCGGCGCGCACGGCGTCCCGGTCGGCCTCGAGGCCCAGGTAGTCGATATAGGCGAAGACCATGTCGAGATATTCGTCCTGGCTGCACTTGTGGAAGCCGAGCCAGAGGCCGAAGCGGTCGGACAGGGACACCTTCTCCTCCACGGCCTCGCCCGGGTTGATGGCGGTGGAGCGCTCGTTGTCCATCATGTCCCGGGGCAGGAGGTGGCGGCGGTTGGAGGTGGCGTAGAAGATCACGTTGTCCGGGCGGCCCTCGATCCCGCCCTCGAGCACCGCCTTCAGGGACTTGTAGGAGGTGTCGTCCGCATCGAAGGACAGGTCGTCGCAGAAGACGATGAAGCGGTGCGGGTCGGGCCGCAGCAGGCTCATGAGGTCGGGAAGGGTCTCGATGTCCTCCCGGTGGATCTCGATGAGCTTGAGGGCGCGGGAGCCGGAAGGCCTGGCCCCGTTGATCTCCGCATGGACCGCCTTCACCAGGGAGGACTTGCCCATGCCCCGCGCGCCCCAGAGCAGGGCGTTGTTGGCCGGCAGGCCAAGGGCGAAGCGGCGGGTGTTCTCCGCCAGCATGTCCCGCACCCGGTCGATGCCCCGCAGGAGGCCGATCTCGACCCGGTTCACCTTGGGGACGGCCGAGAGCCTGCGGGCGGAGGCGTGCCACACGAAGGCGTCCGCCGCCAGGAAGTCGGCCTCGGGGGCGGCCGGGGGGCCCAAGCGCTCCAGGGCGTCGGCGATGCGCCTCAAAAGGGTCAGGGTTTCGGGCGAGGAAGGGTCTGAAGGAGGCTGTGACATGGCAATCCGCAACGGGTGAGGGGGATTGCTTAGCGATTTTCCGCAGAAGCGGCAAAGGGTCCGGGCCGGGACTTCGGGAAATCCCCGCAACTTCATTGATTTCGTGGAGTCGATGAGTATAGTCCGCCCGCACTTAACCGTCCCGTTTGGCGCGGGCAGGCCATGAAGGCGCCTGCCTCGCGCCTTTATCCATGGAGAGCCGCTTGTTCATCTCACCTGCTTTCGCGCAAGGGGCCCCTGCCGGGGGCGGAATGGATGCCATCATCCAGTTCGTTCCGTTCGTCCTCATCTTCGTCATCATGTGGTTCCTCATCCTCAGGCCGCAGCAGCGCCGGGTGCGGGCTCACCAGGAAATGATCAAGAACGTGCGCCGCGGCGACATGGTGGTCACCTCCGGCGGGATCATCGGCAAGGTGACGAAGGTGCTGGAGGATTCCGCCGACGTGGAGGTCGAGATCGCCGATAACGTGAAAGTGAAAGTGGCCCGGGCCATGATCGCCGAGGTCCGCTCCAAGAGCGAGCCGGTCAAGGCCTAGGACCCAAGGCCGGCGCTCCGCGGAGGAGGCCGGTTCGCTGCCTGAGAATTGTGAAAGGTTGAGCTGAGGATGCTGCGCTTCTCGACATCGAAGATCATCGCCACCGTGGCGATCGTGGTCATCGGCCTGCTGCTCGCGGTGCCGAGCATGATGAGCCGCGAGCAGCGCCTGGCCTTCCAGAACGCGATCCCGGGCTGGGTTCCGTCCTGGCTCGTGCCCACCCGCGCCATCGTGCTCGGCCTCGACCTGCAGGGCGGCTCCCACGTTCTGCTCGAAGTGGACGTGCCGGACCTGATGCGGGCCCAGACCACGACCCTGCGCGACGACATCCGCCGCATCCTGCGCGACAACCGGGTGGCCCCCCAGGGCGGCATCCAGCTGACGCCGAGGGGCGCGCAGATCCGCGTGCCGGACGCCGCCGACCGCGAGCGGATCATGCCCAAGCTGCGCGAGCTGTCCCAGCCGATCGGCAACGCGATCCTCGGCCAGACCGGCAACCGGGACATCCAGATCACCGATACGCCGGACGGGTTGATCACGCTGGCCTTCACGGATCCCGGCGTGACCGAGAAGGTGCGCCGCGCCGTCGAGCAGGCCATCGAGGTCATCCGCCGCCGCATCGACGTGACCGGCACCACGGAGCCGAGCATCCAGCGCCAGGGGGCCGACCGCATCCTCGTCCAGGTGCCGGGCCTCCAGGACCCGCAGCGCCTGAAGGAGCTCCTGGGCCGCACGGCGAAGCTCGAATTCCGCCTCATCGGCCAGCAGGGCGCCGCCGACGTGGACATGCTTCCCTCGAAGGACGCGGGCGGCCAGCGCGTTCCCGTGGAGCGCCGGGTCATCGCCGAGGGCGGCGAGCTGATCGACGCCCAGCCCGCCTTCGACAGCCGCACCAACGAGCCCATCGTCAACTTCCGCTTCAACATCCGCGGCGCCCAGCGCTTCGGCCAGGCGACCACGGAGAACGTCGGCCGACAGCTCGCCATCGTCCTCGACAACGAGGTGGTCTCCGCACCCACGATCCAGACGCCGATCACCGGCGGCTCGGGCCAGATCTCCGGCCGGTTCACGGTCCAGCAGGTCAACGACCTGTCGGTCCTGCTGCGCGCCGGCGCGCTGCCCGCCAAGCTCACCATCGTGGAGGAGCGCACGGTCGGCCCGGGCCTGGGACGCGACTCCATCGAGGCCGGCAAGATGGCCACCTACGTGGCCGCCATCTTCGTGATCATCTTCATGTTCGCCACCTACGGCCTGTTCGGGCTCTTCGCCAACCTCGCGCTCCTGGTCCACGTCGGCCTGATCTTCGGCCTGATGTCGGTGCTCGAAGCCACCCTGACCCTGCCGGGCATCGCGGGCATCGTGCTCACCATCGGCACGGCGGTGGACTCCAACGTGCTCATCTACGAGCGCATCCGCGAGGAAGTGAAGGCGGGCCGCTCCATCGTGTCCGGCATCCAGGCGGGCTTCGAGCGGGCGTTCGCGACCATCGTCGATTCCAACAGCACCATGGCGATTGCGGCGGTGATCCTGTTCTTCCTCGGATCGGGCCCGGTTCGCGGCTTCGCCGTGGTGTTCATTCTCGGCATCCTGACGACGGTGATCACCGCCGTCACCCTGACCCGCATGATGATTGCGGTCTGGTACCATTGGATGCGCCCCAAAGCCCTTCCGTTCTAAGGAGCTAAGATCGTGCGCCTCGTTCGCCTCTGGCCCGAAAACTCCCACGTCGACTTCATGCGCTTCCGGCGCTTCTCCTTCCCGTTGTCGGCGGTCATCTCGATCCTGACGACCCTGATGCTCCTGACCATCGGCCTCAACTTCGGCATCGACTTCAAGGGCGGCACGCTCATGGAGCTGCAGGCAAGGTCCGGGCGGGCCGATGTGGCCTCGATCCGCCAGACCGCCGAGGCTTTCGGCTTCGGGGACGTGGAGGTGCAGGAATTCGGCAGCGCCGGGGAGGTCTCCCTTCGCTTCCCGATCCAGCCCGGCGGCGAGGCCGGCCAAGCCGCCGTGGTGCAGAAGGCCCGCGACACCTTCACCGCGGCCTACGAGTTCCGCCGCGTCGAGACGGTGGGGCCCCGCGTCTCGGGCGAGCTGGTCCAGTCCGGCACCATCGGCGTCGTCCTCTCGGTGATCGCGGTTCTGTTCTATCTCTGGTTCCGCTTCGAGCGGGAGCTTGCCATCGCGTCGATCATCGGCACCCTGCACGACATCGTGCTGACCATCGGCTTCTTCGTGATCACGCGGCACGAGTTCAACATGACCTCGATCGCCGCGATCCTCACCATCGTGGGCTATTCGCTCAACGAGACCGTGGTGGTGTTCGACCGCACCCGCGAGCTCATGCGCCGCTACAAGACCATGCCCACCGAGGAGCTGCTGAACCTGTCCATCAACCACACCATGTCCCGCACGGTGATGACGGCGGCCACCACGGCGCTGTCGCTCCTGGCCCTGGTGCTCTTCGGCGGACAGGCGATCCAGGGCTTCGCCCAGGTCATGCTCTACGGCGTCGTGATCTGCACCTATTCGGCGATCTGCATCTCGACGCCCATGCTGATCTACATCGGCCTCAGGAATTCCGAAACGGTGGCCGTTCCGCAGACCAGGGCCGCCGCAGCGGAGTAGGCCTCAAGCGGAGCGAGTTCATGGGCGACGGCCGCCTCCACGACGGTTTCCTGCCGGGGCGCTTCCCCATCGACGCCTATGGCAATGGGGGCTTCCGCTTCGCGGACATGTCCCACCGCGGCTCGCTGCTGGCGCTCCCGTCCGGCTTCCATGCCTGGCCCGTCGGCTCCATGGCGGAGCTGACCGGGGAGGCGCTCGACCCGATCTTCGCGGAAGGGGACGCCCTCGAACTCCTGCTGCTGGGCACCGGCCTCGACATCGCGGCGCTCCCGGGCGCGTTCAGGGAGCGCTTCCGCTCGGCGCGGATCGGCCTCGACGTGATGCAGACGGGGGCCGCCGCCCGCACCTACAACGTCCTCCTGGCCGAGAACCGCAAGGTCGGCGCGGCCCTGATCGCCGTTCCCTGACGTGGCGGAGGCCGAAGCCAATTTCGCCCATTGCGAGGCGCTGGTGCGCGAGGGCGATCCCGACCGCTACTGGGCGAGCCTGTTCGCGCCCGCCGATAAGCGCAGGCATCTCCACGCCCTCCATGCCTTCAACTTCGAGATCGCCCGCGCGCGCGAATCCGTTCGCGAGGCCCTGATGGGGGAGATCCGCCTGCAATGGTGGCGCGACGCCCTGCAGGGGGAGGTGCGCGGCGACGTGCGGGCCAATCCGGTGGCAGCGGCGCTGGACGACACCATCGTCAGGTTCCGGCTGCCCCGCCAGCCCCTGGTCGACCTGATCGACGCCAGGATCTTCGACCTCTACGAAGACCCGATGCCGAGCCTGAACGACCTGGAAGGCTATTGCGGCGAGACCTCGTCCAGCCTGATCCAGCTCTCCGGCATCATCCTGTCGGACGGCGGGGAAGCCGCCGCCGCGGACGCGGCCGGTCATGCGGGCGTCGCCTATGCGATGACGGGGCTGCTGCGCGCCTTTCCCTGGCACGCCCGCCGGGGGCAGGTCTTCCTTCCGGCGGATATCCTGGCCCATCACGGGGTGGTGCGGGACGACATCGTGGCCGGACGCGGCGGGCCGGGCCTCAGGAGCGCCCTGGCCGACCTGCGCGCCGTGATCCGCCGGCACCTGGAGCAGGCGAGAACCCTGCGCTCCACCATTCCGTCCGCCGCCGAGCCGGCCTTCCGGCCGCTCGCCCTCGTGGAGCCCTACCTGAAGGCCATGGAGCGGCGGGACCACGACCCGTTCCACACCCAGGTGGACCTGCCCCAATGGCGCAGGATATGGGCGCTCTGGCGCGGTCCGTTCTAGGGCGATCTATTCCGCCGCGGCCGGGACCGGGACGTCGCCCGCGAGCCATGCGGCCAGGTCCGCCCGCGCCCGGTTGGTCAGGGCCTTCTTGCGGGCGACCGCCTTGGCGGGTCCGCGCAGGCGCTTGCCGTCCTCGGATTTGGGAGCCTGCGCCAGGGGCGGGAAGAGGCCGAAATTCACGTTCATGGGCTGGAAGGAGCGCGGCCCCTCGTCGATGGTCTCCATATGCCCGCCGGTGATGTGGTTGATGAGCGCCCCGAGCGCCGTGGTGGAGGGCAGCGGCAGAAGCGGCCGGCCCAGCCGCTCGGCGGCGGCGAAGCGGCCGGTCATGAGCCCGATCGCCGCGCTTTCCACATAGCCCTCGCAGCCGGTGATCTGGCCCGCAAAGCGCAGGCGCGGCATGGCCTTCAGGCGCAGGGTCGGGTCGAGGAGCCGGGGCGAGTTGAGGTAGGTGTTGCGGTGCAGGCCCCCGAGGCGGGCGAATTCCGCGTTCTCCAGCCCCGGGATCATGCGAAGGATCTCGGTCTGCGCCCCGTATTTCAGCTTGGTCTGGAAGCCCACCATGTTGAACAGGGTGCCAAGGGCATTGTCCTGGCGCAGCTGCACCACCGCATGGGGCTTCTTGTCCGGGCGATGCGGATCGGTGAGGCCCACCGGCTTCATGGGCCCGTGGCGCAGGGTTTCGCGGCCACGCTCGGCCATGATCTCGATGGGAAGGCAGCCGTCGAAATAGGGGGTGTTGGCCTCCCATTCCTTGAAGCTGGTCTTGTCGCCGGCGATCAGCGCATCGACGAAGGCTTCGTACTGCTCCCGGTCGAGGGGGCAGTTGATGTAGTCCGCGCCGGTGCCGCCCGGCCCGGCCTTGTCGTAGCGGGACTGGAACCAGGCCACGTCCATATTGATGGAGTCGCGGTAGACGATGGGCGCGAT
>DATHAU010000620.1:0-11880 GCA_035296545.1 Microvirga sp. | reverse complement strand
GAACTTGGTGAATGTCATCGGCATTGTTCCCTGTAAGACGCGGGCTTGTTACCCGGTTGCCCTTGACGATGGCATGGCAAGGGTCACAACGCCAAGAGCCCTGTCAAGACGGCAGGGTTATTTCTTCGGGGAAGGTTGATGGGAGAGGCCATCGGGTCAAAGGTGGCGTCATGCCCCTGACATCGGACGAAATCGACCGCTACGCCCGCCACCTCGTCCTGCGGGACGTAGGGGGACCCGGGCAGTTGAGGCTGAAGGCCGCTCGCGTCCTCGTGATCGGCGCAGGGGGCCTGGGCGCGCCGCTGATCCAGTATCTCGCCGCCGCCGGGATCGGGGCGATCGGCATAGCCGACGACGACGCGGTGTCCCTGTCCAATCTGCAGCGCCAGGTGATCCACGGGGTTCCCGACCTCGGCCGCCCGAAGGTGGAGAGCGCGGCCGACGCGGTCGGGCGGCTCAACCCCCACGTGACGGTGGAGCCCCACATCTCGCGGATCACGGCGGAAAACGCCCGGGCGCTGATCGGCCGCTACGACATCGTAGCCGACGGCTCGGACAATTTCGGCACCCGCTATGCGGTCTCGGACGCCTGCTTTTACATGAAGAAGCCCCTGGTCACGGCGGCCCTGGGCGGGTTCGACGGCTCCCTGACCACCATCCGGGCCCATGAGGCCGCCCCGGACGGCCGGCCGAACCCCACCTATCGCTGCCTCTTCCCCTCCCTGCCCCCGCCCGGCGCCATCCCCACCTGCGCCGAGGCCGGCGTTCTCGGGGCGCTCGCAGGCGTCATGGGGAGCCTCATGGCCCTGGAGGTGATCCGCGAGATCGTGGGCTTCGGGGAGGGCCTCGTCGGCCGCCTGCTGATGGTGGACGCACGCTCGATGCGCTTCGATACGGTGCGGTACGGGTGGGATGAGACGAACCCTTTAAGTGGGACAAGCTCCTAACCCTCTCCCCTTCAGCGGGAGAGGGTGGCCTGCGAAGCAGGTCGGGAGAGGGGCCGTGCCCGATCACCCCTCTCCCGGCTCGCTTTGCTCCCCACCCTCCCCCGCGAAGGGGGGAGGGAATTCTACCCGCGCAGCACTGCGCCGGTCTTCTTGCCCACCTCGCCGACGATCCTGGCCGAGACGGCCTCGATCTCCACGTCCGTGAGCGTCTTCTCCGTGGGCTGGAGGGTGACCGCGATGGCCACGGACTTCTTGTCCGGGTCGATGCCCGCGCCCTCGTAGACGTCGAACACGTCGACGCCCACGATGAGCTGGCGCTCGGCTCCCTGCGCCGCCCTGACGATGTCGCCCGCCGCCACATGGCGGCCCACCACGAAGGCGAAGTCGCGGGTGAGCGGCTGGAAGTCGGGCAGGTTGAGCTTCGGCTTCATCCGGGTGGGCCTGGCCTTGGGGGGCGGGAGCGCGTCGAGGTTGAGCTCGAAGGCCACGAGCGGCCCCTTCAGGTCGAGGGCCTTGAGAACCTTCGGGTGGACCTCCCCGAAGGCGCCGACCACGTTCTTCGGACCGAACTGCAGGGTGCCCGAGCGGCCGGGATGGAACCAGGCCGGGCCGCCCGCGACGATCTGGAGGCCGCCCGCCGGGATGCCCAGCGCGCCCAGCAGCGCCAGCACGTCCGCCTTGGCGTCGAAGGCGTCCACGGTTTGCCCGCCCCCGTTCCAATGGCGGCCGACGCCCTCGGCCCGGGCGGTTCCGCGCCGCACGGCGGCGGCCTTGACGGACTGGCCTTCCGGCTCGTCGGACGCGAAGGTCTGGCCGACCTCGAACAGGGCCACGTCGCCGAGCCCGCGGTCGGCGTTGCGCTGGGCCGCCCTCATCAGGCCCGGCAGCAGGCTCGGACGCATGTCGGAGAGATCCGCCGCGATGGGGTTGGCCAGCGCCAGTCGCCCGTCGCCGCCGCCGAACAGCCGGGCCTCCTCCCTGGCGATGAACGACCAGGTGACGGCCTCCACCAGCCCGCGCACGGCAAGCGACCGGCGGGCGAGGCGCGTGCGCTTCTGGATCAGGGTCAGGATGGGCTTGGCCACCACGTCTTCCAGGCGCGGCAGGGGCTTGGGCGCGATGCGGTCGAGGCCGGCGATGCGGACGACCTCCTCGACCAGATCCGCCTTGCCCTCGATGTCGGGCCGCCAGGACGGGGCCGTGACCGCGACGCGCTCGCCGGAGCCTTCGAGGGCAAAGCCCAGCTTCCTCAGGATCCCCTCGGCTTCGGCGGGCTGCACGTGGAGACCGGACAGGCGCGGCACCTCGGACCAGGGGAACTCGATGACGCGCCTCTCCTCGGGCGCCCCGCCCGCCACCAGGACCTCGCCGGCCTCGCCGCCGCACAGGTCCACCACCATGCGGGTGGCAAGCTCCAGGCCCGGCACCGCGAAGGCCGGATCGACCCCGCGCTCGAAGCGGTAGCGGGCGTCGGTGATGATGCCGAGCCTGCGGCCGGTCTGGGCGATGTTGAGCGGGTCCCACAGGGCGGATTCGATCAGCACGTCCGTGGTGGCCTCGTCGCAGCCGGAATGCTCGCCGCCCATGATGCCGCCGATGGACTCGACGCCGTTCTCGTCGGCGATCACCACCACGGCGGGATCGAGCCTGTAGGTGCGCCCGTCCAGGGCCAGCACCTCCTCGCCCTCCTGTGCCCGGCGGACCACGAGATTGCCCTTCACCTTTTTGGCGTCGAACACGTGGAGGGGGCGGCCCCGGTCGAAGGTGATGTAGTTGGTGATGTCCACCAGCGCGTTGATGGGGCGAAGCCCGATGGCGAGAAGGCGGCGCTGCATCCATTCCGGCGACGGGCCGTTCCTCACCCCGCGCACGAGGCGAAGGGCGAAGGCGGGGCAGAGCTTCGCGTCCTCGGGCGGGAAGTCGAGCTTCACCGACACCGGGCACGGGCCCTTTCCTGCAACGGCGGGAACGGCCTCGGCCTTGAGCGCGCCGAGACCGGCCGCCGCCAGATCGCGGGCGATGCCGTGGATCGAGGTGCAGTCGGGCCGGTTCGGCGTGAGGTTGATCTCGATCACCGGATCGTCGAGGCCGGCGTAAGCCGCATAGGCCTGCCCCACCGGCGCATCCTCGGCCAAGTCGATGATGCCCTCATGATCGTCGGAGATCCCAAGTTCCGAGCCTGAGCACAGCATGCCCCGGCTCTCGACGCCGCGGATGGTGCCGACCCCGAGGGTGATGTTCTTGCCGGGAATGTAGGTGCCGGGGGGCGCGAAGACGCTCTTCATGCCCGTGCGGGCGTTGGGCGCGCCGCAGACCACCTGGACCGGGGCGCCCTCGCCCGTGTCCACCATGCACACGCGCAGCCGGTCGGCGTTGGGGTGCTGCTCGGCGGAGACCACGTAGGCGACCCGGTAGGGGGCCAGCGCCGCTGCCTTGTCCTCCACGCCCTCGACCTCGAGGCCGATGCGGGTGAGCGTCTCGGCGATCTCGTCGAGGGAGGCCGTGGTGTCCAGGTGATCCTTGAGCCAGGAAAGGGTGAATTTCATCGCTACACTCGTGTGCCTCGGGGGCGTGTTCAGATATTAATCGACGCATCGTTTTCTTGCGAAGAACCGGCTTCCACTTCTTCGCACCATGCTCTATCCGGCAACCATCCGGACGTAACGGGAATGGACCCAGCCGGAGCGGCAGGGCCCGGCATAGGGCTTGCGGACCGGCCAGGGGGTGCCGACGCCGCAGTCGTCGTCGGCGGATCGCCCGTAGACCACCGCGAGCCAGGGCCCCTGCTCGTCGCAGACGATGACCGCGTTGCCGTTATGGAGCCGGTCGATCTCGCGATAGGGCTTGCCGCCGGGGCCGCTCCGGACGGAGAGAAACCCGTCGCCGCGGCGATTGAGGCCGACGATCCGGCCCGACGCGCCGCAGGCGTCGAGGTCCTCCTCGCCGCCCGCCATGACCGGCACGTCGAGCCGCGGGGCCTGTTGCGCCATGGCCTCGGGGGCCGCCGCGAGGCAGGCCAGAAGCGCGAGGGAAGGAGACCGCATGGCCCGCCCCTAGCCCGTCAGGCCGCCGACGAGGGACGGGATGTCCAGCGGGCGGAAGCCGTAATGGTTCAGCCAGCGCACATCCGCCTCGAAGAAGGGGCGCAGGTCCGGCATGCCGTATTTCAGCATGGCGATGCGGTCGATGCCCATGCCCCAGGCGAAGCCCTGGTACTCGTCCGGATCGAGCCCGCAATTCCTCAGCACGTTGGGATGGACCATGCCGCAGCCCAGGATTTCGAGCCAGTCGTCGCCCTCGCCGAAGCGGATCTCGCCGCCCCGGCGCGAGCACTGGATGTCCACCTCGGCGGAGGGCTCCGTGAAGGGGAAGAAGGACGGGCGGAACCGCATCTTCACCTGATCGACCTCGAAGAACGCCTTGCAGAACTCCACCAGGATCCACTTGAGGTGGGCGATGTTGGCCTGCCGGTCGATGACGAGGCCCTCCACCTGGTGGAACATGGGGGTGTGGGTCTGGTCGGAATCGTGCCGGTAGGTGCGGCCCGGGATGATCACCCGGATCGGCGGCTTCTGAGACGTCATGGTGCGGATCTGCACCGGCGAGGTGTGGGTGCGCAGGACCTTGCGCTCGCCCCGCTCGTCCGGGGCGAGGAAGAAGGTGTCGTGCATCTCGCGGGCCGGATGCCCTTCCGGGAAGTTGAGCGCCGTGAAGTTGAGATGATCCGTCTCGATGTCCGGCCCCTCGGCCACGGAGAAGCCCATGTCGGCGAAGATCGCCGTGAGCTCCTCGATCACCTGGCTGATCGGGTGGATGCGGCCGCGGCTCTCGGGGGCCTCCGGCACCGGCAGGGTCACGTCGATGCGCTCGGCGGAGAGCCGGGCTTCGAGGGCGGCCTCGGCCAGATCGCTCCGCCTGGCCAGGATCGCGCTCTGCACCTGGTCGCGCAGGCCGTTGATGAGCGGTCCGCGCTCCTTCCGCTCCTCGGGGGTCATGGAGCCGAGGGTCTTGAGCAGTTCGGAGACGGAGCCCTTCTTGCCGAGCGCGGAGACGCGCACGGATTCCAGGGCCGCTTCGTCGCCGGCGGCGTCGACCTGGGCGAGCAGGTCACGTTCGAGTTGGTTGAGGTCGGTCATCGGTCCCTGGCCAGATGCAAGCGCCAAATCCAGGCGCCCTGAGTGAGGCGCGGCGCGGGAACCGTCAAGTCTTCCGAGCCGCAGAAAAGCCACCGACAGCGTCGAGCCGTCAGCGCGGGTGGTCTCGGAGAAGGGGGTTGAGGCGGTGCGGCTGAAGGGTCAGCCGCACCGAAATCCGGTCTGCCCGTCAGGCGGCCTGCTGCTGCTCGGGCAGGGAGGCCTTGGCGCGCTCCACATAGGCGGCGAAGGCCGCCGGCTCGTGGATGGCCATTTCGGACAGGACCTTGCGATCCACCTCGATCCCAGCCTTGCCGAGACCGTCGATAAATCGGGAATAGGTCAGGCCGTGCAGGCGGACCGCCGCGTTGAGACGCTGGATCCAGAGAGCGCGGAAGGTGCGCTTCTTGTTCTTACGGTCGCGATAGGCATATTGCATGCTCTTCTCGACCGCCTGCTTGGCGATGCGGATGGTGTTCTTGCGGCGGCCGTAGAAGCCTTTGGCGGCTTTCAGGACCTTCTTGTGCTTGGCGTGGGCGGTAACGCCCCGTTTGACGCGGGCCATTGATAAAACTCCTTCAAAATCCGGGAAGTGGGAAGAACCGCCTTAGCCGTTGGGCAGGAAGAACTTCTTCACGTTGTACGCGTCGCCCTCGAACATGGTCGTGGTGCCGCGCAGGTTGCGGATCTGCTTGTTGCTCCGCTTGATCATCCCGTGGCGCTTGCCGGCCTGGGCGTACACGACCTTGCCGGTGCCGGTGATCTTGAAGCGCTTTTTCGCGCCCGACTTCGTCTTCAGCTTGGGCATTTGGCTCTCCTTTGGTCAGGCCTGGAGAGCGGCGGAACCGCCCTTTCGGCCTTATTGCTGCTGTGAGCAAAACGAACCGCCACGGCAGCCCTAACGGCCGGGCGGTTCAACGAAGGGCGGCTTATGGCAGAACAAAGCCTAAAATGCAATGGCCGCCGGAAGCCCCGACGGCCATGATTTCATTCCGGAAACGAGCGCTTTAACGGGGCGCCAGCACCATCACGACCTGGCGGCCCTCGAAATTCGGCTCCATCTCGACCTTGGCGAGATCGCCCACGTCGGCCTTGACCCGGTCGAGAACCTTCAGGCCCAGGGACTGGTGCGCCATCTCGCGGCCGCGGAAGCGCAGGGTGATCTTCACCTTGTTGCCTTCCTCGAAGAAGCTCTTCATCGCCTTCATCTTGACGTCGTAGTCGTGATCGTCGATGCCCGGGCGCAGCTTGATTTCCTTGACCTCGACGGTCTTCTGCTTCTTGCGCGCCTCGGCGGCCTTCTTCTGCTCCAGGAAGCGGAACTTGCCGTAATCGAGGATCTTGCAGACCGGGGGCGTGGCGTTCGGCGAGATCTCCACGAGATCGAGGCCGGCATCCTCGGCAATCCGCAGGGCGTCGAAGAAGGCCATGACGCCCCTGTTCTGCCCCGTATCATCGATCAGCTGCACTTCGCGGACACCGCGAATGTCCCGGTTGGCGCGCGGGCCTTCTTTCTGCGGCACCGGCAAGGGTCTCATTGGACGACGAATGGCTCGTATCTCCTGTTAGGGCTCAGTCGAGGCGCGAGACTTAAAAAGTAAGTCTCCTCAGGGATGCTCAACATGGCCGTGAATGAGCAGACATTTCGCGCAAATCGCCGCGAAGTCAACTTGTTCCGTGCGGTAAACGGCCCTCCAGAAGGCCGGAATACACATCGAGGGTGCCCGAGACCATCCGCTCCAGGGAGAAATGGCGCTCCACATGGGCTCTCGCCCGGTTCCCAAGGGCGATCCTGGCGCTGGCGCCTAGGCCGAGCGCCGCCCCCACCGCCTCCGCCAGGGCGCCCGCGTCCCCGGGCGGGACGCGCCAGCCCGTGCGCTCATGGGGCGGCACGGCAGGCGGCGCCAGCACCGTTTCGGGAACGGCGCCGAGGTCGGACACCACCACGGGGGTGCCCATGGCCTGCGCCTCCACCGCCGAGCGGCCGAAGGCCTCGGGCTCGGTGGACGGCACGGTCACCACCGCGGCGGTCAGGAAGGCGGCGGGCATGTCGGTGCAATGGCCGACCCGGCGTACGACGCCCCGCAATCCCCGCGCCTCGATCAGGGCGTCGAGGTCGCGAACGTAAGCATCCCGCCCCTGCGGATCTCCGGCCAGGATAAAGGCCGCGTCCGTGACGCCCGCATCGCGAAGCCTGGCGGCGGCCTCGATCAGGACCTTCTGGCCCTTCCAGCCGGTCAGCCGGGCCGCCAGGAGCACCACGCGCTCGTGAGGGGCCACCTCCCAGGCGCTTCGCAGGGCCTCGATCCGCTCGGGCGCCACCGCGGCGGACGAGAACCTGGCGAAATCCGTTCCCCGGTGGATGACCCGGATCCGCTCCGCCGACTGGGGATAGACCGAGCGGATCAGCTCGCCCGTGTAGTGGGAATTGGCGATGACCACGTCGCCTCGTCCCATGACGGAGTTGTAGAGCACCTTCACCGAGGAGCGGCCGGAATAGCTGCCGTGGTAGGTGGTCACGAAGGGAATGTTGAGGCTGCGGGCGGCTCCCAGGCCCACCCAGGCCGGGGCGCGGGAACGGGCATGGATGAGGGCCACCCCCTCGATGTGGCAGATCCGGGCGAGCTTGCGCACGTTGAGCAGCATGGAGAACGGGTTCTTGGTGGAGGCCGGAAAGGGAATCCACACCCCGCCCTTGGCCTGAAGCTCGCCCACGAGCCGGCCGCCTTCGGTGGCCACGAGCGCGCGGGCGCCGGCCTGGGCCAGGCCGTCGGCGATGTCGACGGTGGTGCGCTCCGCCCCGCCGGCCTCGAGTTCCGGAACGATCTGCAGGATGGTCCGGCCGGCCAGCGGATGGGAACGAGAGGACGGGAAGGCCGCCCCGCCGGGTCGCGCTGAAAAACTCACCGATGCAAGAGCCTTCTAAAGAGAATAATGAAAACGGACGCTAGACCGGGGAACGATCGATGGGAATCGTCTTCCGGTCCAGGTTTCGTCCCGCCGCATCGTGTTCGTCGCAAAACCGGACCCACTTTGCCGCAGGATGCCCTAACGCTTGCTGCAAAGCAGTTGAGGATAGGTTAACCATGCCCCAAACCGTCACGATCGGCCAGGGCGCCGATGCCCGCCGGATCGCCGTGCTCGCCCGAGAGGGCAAGGGACCGCAAGTGGTGTGGCTCGGCGGGTTCAAGTCCGACATGCGCTCCACCAAGGTGGCGGCGCTGGATGCCTGGGCCGAGAGGGCCGGGCGCGCCTTCCTGCGCTTCGACTACAGCGGACACGGGGAATCGGCGGGAGCCTTCGAGGACGGCACCATCTCCCGCTGGCTCGAGGAGGCGCTCGGGGTGATCGAGCGCTTCGGCTCCGGGCGCCCGGTCCTGGTGGGATCCTCCATGGGGGGCTGGATCGCCCTGCTGGCGGCGCGGCGGCTGGCGCAGGCCCGCTCCGATCTTGCCCCGTCGGGGATCGTTCTCATCGCGCCTGCGGTGGACATGACCGAGCGGCTGATGTGGGAGCGGTTTCCCGAGGAGATCAGGAAAAGCGTCGAGGAAACAGGGGTTTATCTCCGCCCCTCCGCCTATTCCGAGGCACCTTACGCGATCACCGGAGGGCTGATCGAGGACGGCCGGAGCCACCTGCTGTTCGGGCAGCCGATCGAGACGGGCTGCCCGGTCCATATCCTGCAGGGGATGCAGGACCCGGACGTGCCCTGGAGCCACGCCATGGAGCTGGTGGAGCACCTGCCGGGGGACAGCGTCTCCCTGACCCTGATCAAGGACGGCGACCACCGCCTCTCCCGGGAGGAGGACCTGGAGCGCCTGATCGCGGCGGTGGAGGCGATGGGTTGAAGGGTGGTTGGCGGTTCAGTGGCAGATGGCTGGTCGTTCGGCGGTAGATCGCCCCCCAACCACCCACCACCAACCAATAACCCCCAACCCACCTAGTGCAGGCTCACCGTCTCGAGGTCGTGGGCCCAGGCATTGGCCATGGCCGCGTCCCGGTTGTCGGTGAGCAGGATGGGCTCGCCGCTGGCGGACACCAGGGCGAAAAGCTGCAGGCCCGGCTGGATCGCCGGCGCGTCGGGGAAAAGCCGCGACACCTCGTCCGACCGCATGGGCTTCACATAGGCCATCTGGCCCTGGCCCCAGGACGCCAGCCCGGCCATGTCCATGTCGGCCAGGCCCAGGGGCTTCTCGGCGGGGTTCTTGGAAACGTTGTTCATAGGCGACTCCTTGCGGCTTAAGGCCGTCACGCCCCGTCCGGGCCGATGATGTCGATCCTGCGGACGATCCGCTCCGGCTCCGGCCGGGCCAGATCGATGGACAACAGGCCGTTGGACAGGTCAGCGCCGAGAACCTCCATGCCGTCGACAAGGAGGAAGGTGCGCTGGAACTGACGGGCGGCGATGCCGCGATGTAGGAAGTGCCTCGTCTTGTCGTCGGACTGCCGCCCCCGGATCACCAATTGGTTCTCCTCCAGGGTCACTTCCAGCTGATCCCGGGTGAACCCGGCAACCGCCAGGGTGATGCGCAGGCGCTCGGGAGCGTCTTCGGTGCGAGCCAGCCGCTCGATGTTGTAGGGCGGATACCCGTCCCCCGCGGCTTTGGCGACCCGGTCGAGCGCCTGCTCGATCTCGTCGAAGCCTAACAGAAACGGATGCCCGAAGGGCGACTGACGCGACATGTTCGAAGCCCAAGGTTTAAAGGCACTTCGGTGGGTTCGAGCCCGCTCTTGCGGCACTCACGCGGCCCCAGCAGGGCCGCTGCCAGCAATATGGAGACGCTTTCCGGGGGGATCAAGACCCCGCCAAGTGCCTGCCGAGCCGCCTCAGACCCGCCCGCGCCACCAGGCGACCTGCTCGGCCACCTGGGCCGGAGCCGTGCCGCCGAAGCTGGTGCGGGAGCGGACCGAGTTCTCGACCCCCAGCACGTCGTAGACGCCCCCGTGGATGCGCGGCTCCGCCGCCTGCATGGCGTCCAGCGGCAGGTCTTCCAGGGTGCAGCCCCGCCGCTCGGCCTCCGACACGATCCGCCCGGTGATGTGGTGGGCGTCCCGGAAGGGAATGCCGAGCGCCCGCACGAGCCAGTCGGCCAGGTCGGTGGCCGTGGAGAACCCGGCTCCGGCCACCGCCGCCATGCGCTCGGGCACGGGCTCCAGGTCCTCGACCATGCCGGTGGCGGCGGCCAGCACGATCTCGAGGGTGTCGGCGGCGTCGAAGAGCGGCTCCTTGTCCTCCTGGGTGTCCTTGGCGTAGGCGAGCGGCAGGCCCTTCATGACCGTGAGCAGGGAGACCAGGGAGCCGATCACCCGGCCGGTCTTGCCGCGCACCAGCTCGGCCGCGTCGGGGTTGCGCTTCTGCGGCATCATGCTGGAGCCGGTGGTCCAGCGGTCGGGCAGGCGCACGAAGCCGAAGGGAGCCGACATCCAGATGATGATCTCCTCGGCGAGCCGGGACAGGTGCACGGCGCAGATGGAGGCCGCGGCCATGAACTCCAGCAGGCTGTCCCGGTCGGAGACGGAATCCAGGGAGTTGCGGGTCGGCCCGTCGAAGCCGAGCGCCCCGGCGGTCATGTGCCGGTCGATGGGGAAGGACGTGCCCGCGAGCGCGCCTGCCCCGAGGGGACATTCGTTGAGGCGGGCGCGGGAGTCGCGAAAGCGCCCCCGGTCCCGGCCGAACATCTCCACATAGGCCATGAGGTGGTGGCCGAAGGTCACCGGCTGGGCGCTCTGGAGATGGGTGAAGCCGGGCATGACGGTGGCCGCATGGGCCTCCGCCTTGTCGAGGAGCGCCCCCATGAGGCGGGTGAGCTGCCCGTCCGTGCGGTCATGGGCCTCGCGCACCCACAGGCGCGTGTCGGTGGCCACCTGGTCGTTGCGGCTGCGGGCCGTGTGCAGGCGCGCCGCGGGATCGCCCACGATCTCCCGCAGGCGGCTCTCCACGTTCATGTGGATGTCTTCCAGCGCCGTCGAGAAGGCGAAGCCGCCGGACTCGATCTCCCCCAGCACCCGCTGGAGGCCCCCATGGATCGCCTCCCGGTCCCCCTCCGAGATGATCCCCTGCCGGGCCAGCATGGCGCTGTGGGCGATGGAGCCCCGGATGTCCTGGGAGGCCAGGCGCTGGTCGAAGCCAATGGAGGCGTTGATGGCCTCCATGAGCGCGCTGGGGGAGGACGCGAAGCGCCCGCCCCACATGGCGTTGGCGGCGGCCTTTTTGGGTTCTTCAGACACTGTGTTTCATCCGGAAATGGAGGGTTCAGGAGCCTTTGCCATACTTTGCCCCTTGAGGGAAAGACGGCTCGGGGTTCGGCTCAGGGCGGGTTCGGGGGCTCGGCAGCCTCGTGCCGACGAGGTGCGAAGCAAGCCAGGGGGCGCGGGAAACGCCACATATCCCCTCTCCCGTGTGAGGAGAGCTTGCGTTGCGGGTGTGAATGGATCCCCTTCCCTCGCTTCGCTCGCCGGGGATGACACTGTCGGCGCGCTGAGTGTCATTCCCAGCCGGAGCGCAGCGGAGGGGAAGGGAATCCACACCACCGTCACAAGCGGCACCTCTGGTTTCCCTCCCCCTTGTGGGGAGGGCCAGGGTGGGGGTGTTGGCGCCAGCAAAGCCCATCTTGGGCAAGGCCGGGGCCGGCGCAGCCTCACGCTACCCCGAGCAGCCGGATCAGTCCCAGGCTGATGCCCATGAGCACCAGGAGCGAGAGGGTCACGGCCAGGGTCACCCGGCCGCCGACCCGGCCCAGGACCTTCAGGTCGACCCCGAGGCCCAGCGCCGCCATGGCCACGACCGTGAGCAGGGTGGC
>DATHAU010000619.1:0-3048 GCA_035296545.1 Microvirga sp. | reverse complement strand
CTCGAAGACGTGCGGCAGCTCCACCCGCAAGCCCGCCAGGGTGTTCACCTCGAAGAAGCGGCGGTAGTTGATGTCGCTCGACGCCACCCGCCAATAGGCCGGGCGATAGGCCTGCCGTTCCAGGAGGCGGTGCAGGGCGTTGAAGCTCTCGGGCTCGCCGGGGGCGCCGTTGAGCATGGCCACGGCCCTGTCGATGGCCTTGCCGAGCGCCGGAGCGGCCGCCACCGCCGCGGCGAGGCGGCGCTTGAGCGCTTCGCCTCTGTCAGGGGCGGATGAATCCGCCTTCGGATCTCCCTGTTCCAGGCCCCGCAGGGCCTCGGTGAGCGCGATGGCCTCGCCGGCCGGGCCCCGCTCGCCCAGGGCCGCCAGGGCAAGGTCGAGCACCACCGGATAGGTGGTCGGGCGGATCGGGAAGCGGTGCTCCCAATGCCGGACGCTGAAGCTCCCCTCGTCCGCGTCGAAGGCGAGCTTGAGCTCGCCCTTTTCCAGGGCCTCCCCGTAGGGGCTGCCGAGGAAGGGCACGATGAGCCTGCCGTCGGCGCCGGGGCGCTCCCAGTCGATGTCGAAGGCATCCGCGTAAGGGGACAGCCGGCCCCATTCGAGCACGGAGAGCCACCAGGCGTTATGCTCGCCGCCCACGCCCATGTGGTTGGGCACGATGTCGAGCAGGAGCTTCAGCCCATGGGCCTGCAAGGCCTCCGAGAGGCGGCGGAAGCCCTCCTCGCCTCCGAGTTCCGGATTGACGGCGGTGTGATCGACGATGTCGTAGCCGTGGACGGAGCCGGGGGCGGCCGCCTGGATCGGCGAGGCATAGGCGTGGCTGATGCCGAGGCCCGCCAGATAGGGCGCGATCCTCGCCGCATCGTCGAAGGTGAAGTCCTTGTGGAACTGGAGCCGGTAGGTGGCGCGGGGCGGCGGCGACGCCAGGGCCCGCCCCTGGGGGCGGGTGTCCCGCCCTTCCTCGGTCATGGCCACCGCGAGCTTCGCCAGGAGGCTTCCCGGGGCGGCGATCTCCTCGATGGTGTTGGAAAGCCGCCGCCGCCAGTTGGGATGGCCGGCATCCATGCCGGGCATGTTGGTCTGGTTCAGCTCGCCCGAGGCGTCCTCGATCTGGACAGCCGTGAGAACGGAGGCGGTTCGCGCCAGATAGCGCACCGCGCCCTCGACCGGCGGCTCCTCCGGCAGGGCCGGGGAGGGGAGTAGGTTTTGCCCGGCAAGGGCCGTGGCGAATTCCCGCCGGTCGGCGGCGCGGGCGAGGCGCTCCCTGGCGGCGGTCCGAGGCTCGAAGACGCCCAGGGTCTGGCGCATGTCGATGTCGAGGCCCCGCCACCAGCCGATGAAGGTGGGAAGGTCGTGGGTGGTGATGACCGCCAGCGCCGAGCGGGGATATTCCTCCGGCCGCTTGAACGCCGCGCCCTCGCGCTCGAAGGGCAGCACCCGGTAGCTGAGGACGCCCGATTCCATGATGGCGTCCGAAAAGCCCTCCGGGGCGGTGCCGAGATCCTCGGCGATCACCAGGCAGCGGGCCCGGTGGCTTTCCAGGCGCAGGACCGCCAGCATCGCCTCGAAGGGATAATCGATATAGGCCCCCTGCGAGGCGGGAGCCCCGGAGGGAATGACGAAGAGGCGGCGGAGCTGGAAGGCGTGGTCGATCCGGATCGCCCCCGCATGGCGCATGTTGGCCACCACCAGATTGCGGAAGGCCGCAAGGCCCTGCTCCTCCAGGGTAAGCGGATTGAAGGGCGGCAGGCCCCAATCCTGCCCCTGCGGACCCAAGGGATCGGGGGGCGCTCCCACCGAGAGGGCGGTCGCGAAATGCTTGGGGGCCGCCCAGATCTCCGACCCGCCCCGGTCCGCCCCCACCGCGAGGTCCCGGTAAAGGCCGATAGCCATGCCGCTCGCCCGCGCCCGCTCGGCGGCCCGGGCGAATTGCCGGTCCGCCAGCCATTGCAGCCAGGCATGGAAGGACACGCGCTCCGGGTGCTCCAGGCGAAAGCGCCGGACCTCGTCCGAATGGACGGAGCGGAACCCCTCGGGCCAGTCGCCCGCCCAGGACAGCCCCTGCCCGCGAAAATGCTCCGACAGGGCCTCGAAGGCGGCATGAGCTTCCAGGGCGTCGCCGCCCGAGCGTCGAAATTCAACGAATGCGGAAGGAGCTTCCCATGTCTGGAATGTGGCCCACAGGGCGTCGAGAAGCGGCCGGCGGACCGACCATGCCTCGGCGTAATCGATGAGCTGGGCGCCTCGCAGCCGCGCAAGGCGCTCCCGCATATCGGGCTGCTCCAGGATCGCCGCCGCGCCGCTCTCGGAAAAGCCGTCCACCGCCGTCGGATCGATGAAGAAGGGTTCGAGAAACAGGCGCGAGGACGGGGAATAGGGGGAGATCTTTGTCCGGTCCGAGGCAAACAGGGCGTGAGCGGGGCTGAGGCCCAGGAAGGCTGCGCCGAACGCGCCGATTCCTTCCGCAGCCAGGGCCACATCGGAGAAATCGCCGATGCCGAGGTCCCGTTGGGAGCGCAGGGAATAGATCTGCGCCGTCGCGCCCCAGAGCCGGGCGTCCCCCGCCAGGGCATCGGGCTCCCAGCACCGGCCCGGCGCGGCAATCAGGGTCGCCGCGATGTCGCCCACCTGCAGGCGGTGGTAGCCCATGGGAAGCGCCGGGATCCCCAGGGAGGTCCCGCCCTTGGCGAGGCGGCCCTCATGCCCTGCGCCGTTCTCTTCCGTGACGGACCAGGCGGTCGCGCCCGGAGAGCCGCGCAGGCGGATTTTGGCGGGCCGGCCGGCTTCGACCGGGATGACCGCCGGGATCGCGCCGGCCTTCAGGCCCTCCAGCCGCTGAAGGCTCTCCTGCGCGTCTTGCAGCGTATCGACGCCGAGCCCCAGGCCCGCCAGCAGAGCCCGCTGCGTCTCGGGGCGCGTTTCGACGCTCTGCCCGAAGGCGTCCGTATAGCTCGGGGAAATGCCGACGAACGCCGCCATGCGCTCCAGCAGGGCATCGAGCTTGCTCATGCCGACGCCCCTTTCAGGATCGCTCCGGTCCAGGGTGGG
>DATHAU010000618.1:0-5075 GCA_035296545.1 Microvirga sp. | reverse complement strand
TACTCGGCCGACGCGGCTGCGGTGATCACGAACAGCGGTTTCACGCCCTCGGCCCGGCGCCTCTCCGCCACCACGGGTGTGGTCTTGCTCCTGCACTCGGAGATCGACCGCTTCAACGAGATGCTGGCAGCGGTCGGACCGTCTGCGGAACCGGTCCAAGTCCTACAACGGGCAGGAGGCGGCCCATAGGCCTTAAGAGCGCTGAAGCGCGATGCCCATTTCCGCCAGGCCCGGGACGACAGGGCCCGGATCCGCATCTCCGCGGAACAGATCGTGAAGCGCGGGCGGAGGATCGAGGCGCTGGAGTTCGAAGAGGGCGAGGCCCGGGCGGAGCTTCTGCGCCTGCAGGGACGCAACCTGCGCGCCGTGGAATAGGCGTGGAACTGCCTGCAGGCCCCAACGTTCTCCCACCGATGAACGACGCGCCGAGCGGACGCTGGGCTTGCGACGTCGAACGACCTCAGAACACGGGAAGGAACTGCGCTATGGGCCTTTTATCAAAGGACATCAAGACCTTGGACGATCTCTTCGTCCACACCCTGCAGGACATCTATTATGCCGAGCAGCAGATCACCAAGGCGCTGCCGCAGATGATGGAGCAGGCCACCGATCCGCAGCTGAAGCAGGCCTTCCAGACCCATCTCGGCGAAACCCAGCAGCAGATCCAGATGGTCGAGCAGGTTTTCCGCATGCATGGCCAGGACCCCAAGGGCGTGACCTGCCCGGCCATCGACGGCATCATCGACGAGGCCCAGGACATCGCGGGCGACATCGAGGATCCGCAGGTGCTCGACGCGGCCCTCCTGGCGGCGGCGCAGGCCGTGGAACACTATGAGATCACCCGCTACGGCACCCTCGTCGCCTGGGCGAGGCAGCTCGGCCGCGACGACTGCGCCGGCGTCCTGCACCAGATCCTCGACCAGGAGAAGGCCACGGACCAGAAGCTCACCCGGATCGCCGAGAGCAAGATCAACACGCAGGCTGCGTAAGGCCTCCGTTCATCGGATGCGGACATGGCCCCCTATGGGGGCCATTTTCGTTTGACACACCCAAGGATCGTCATCCCGGGGCCCCGTAGCGGAGCCCGGGATCCATACCCACCAGCCGCCAAGGGTGAAGCGCAGCGGATGCCGCGGCTCTTTTCCTTCCATTGGCGTGGTTATGGATCCCGGCTTTCGCCGGGATGACAGGAGGGGGCGCTACTTCGCCGGCAGGGCGTAGGTGCGCAGGAAATCCGCCAGGTCGTTGGTGATGTAGTCGATGTCGGGGGTCTTGACCGCTTCCTGCTCGAAGCTCTCCCGGAACGGGTCGATGGTCTTGGGCACGATCAGGGTGGTGGTCATCCCTAGGTCGTGGGGCACCGCGAGGTTCTTGGCGATGTCCTCGAACATGGCGGCCCGGGAGGGCTCCACCCCGTGCTTGTCCAGGAAGATCTCGTAGGCGCGCCGGTCGGGCTTGGGCACGAAGTTGGACGCGGCGATGTCGAACACGTCCTCGAAATGATCGAGGATGCCGATCTTCCGGGCCACGTTCTCCGCATGCTTGCGGGAGCCGTTGGTGAGGATGAGCTTGCGCCCCGGCAGCCTCTCGATCGCCTCGCCGAGGCTGGCGTTCAGCTCGATGTCGGCGTGGTCGATGTCGTGGGCGAAATCGAGGAAGTCATGGGGGTCGATGTCGTATTCGTCGATGAGCGCCCGCAGGGTCGTGCCGTACTTGTGGTAGAAGAATTTCTGCAGCGCCCGGGCCGACAGGCCGTCCAGGCCGAAAAGGTCCGCGATGTACAGGGTGATCCGGTCGTCGATCTGCGGCCAGACCTGGGACGTATGCGGATAGAGGGTGTTGTCCAGGTCGAAGATCCACGTGTCCACGTGGGAGAAGACGCGGGAATCCGGGGACGACAGGTGATTCTCGGCAGGCGGTTTCGCGTTCATGGAACCTTGGAGACGGCAATGGGGCCCATTGGCCCCATCGTCGATCATATAGGAAGCTTGGGCGCGTGCGGAAAGGGGGCCGGTCAGCCCCGCCGGATCAGGGTGCCCGCGCCGTGGTCCGTGAACAGCTCCAGCAGCACCGCATGGGGCACCTTGCCGTCCAGGATGACCACGGCCTCCACGCCCCGCTCCAGGGCATAGATGCAGGTCTCGATCTTGGGGATCATGCCGTCCGTGATGGTGCCGTCGGCAATCAGGCGGCGGCAATCCTCGATCGTCATCTCCGGGATCAGGTTCCTGTTCTTGTCGAGGACGCCGGGGACGTCCGTGAGGAGCAGGAGGCGCTTGGCCGTCATCGCGCCCGCGATGGCGCCCGCGAAGGTGTCCGCATTGACGTTGTAGGTCTGGCTGTCCCGGCCCACCGCCACGGGAGCCAGGACCGGAATCAGCTCCGCCTGGAGCACCTGGTCGAGAACCTCCCGGTTCACGTGCTCCGGCTCGCCCACGAAGCCGAGATCCACCACGCTTTCGATGTTGGAATCCGGATCGACGGCCGTGCGGGTGACTTTCCGGGCCACCACCATGTTGCCGTCCTTGCCGCACAGGCCCACGGCCTTGCCGCCTTCGGCGCCGATCCAGCCGACGATCTGCTTGTTGATGGAGCCGGCGAGCACCATCTCGACCACCTCGACGGTGGCGGCGTCCGTCACCCGAAGGCCGCCCCTGAACTCGGACTTGATCCCGAGCTTGTCCAGCATCCGGCCGATCTGCGGCCCGCCGCCATGGACCACGATGGGCTTGATGCCCGACTGCTCGAGCAGAACCACGTCCTCGGCGAAGTCCTCCGCGGCCGCCCGGTCGCCCATGGCATGGCCGCCGTACTTGATCACCACCACCTGCTGGTCGTAGCGCTGCATGTGCGGCAGGGCCTGCACGAGCACTTCGGCCTGCACATGGACGTCCGGGAGCTGATCGGTGGGATTGGGCATGGATGGCTCCAGCGCGGGTGAAACAACGAACGGCCTGCCTTCTAGCCGACGGGCGGCCCCGTGCAAACCCAAGAGTTCAGGCTCAAGAGTTCAGGCCCAAGAGTTCAGGCTCGCAGGCGAAGAAGGGCGGACAGGCCCACCAGGAGCCAGCCCAGCATCAGGAGAATGCCCCCGGCGGGCGCCGCCATGGGCGCCAGGGGGACCCCCGAGAAGGCCCGGCGGGAGAGATCGCCGCAAAACAGCGCCAGTCCCAGGACCATGACGTAGCCTGCCGCCTGCGCCAGCGTCGGATGGAGAAGTCCGGCTCCGATCAGGGCCACGAGGGCAAGCAGGGCCGGGGCGTGAAAGAGCAGGAACTGCGCCGCCGTGGCGAGATTCCCGCCCGTCACGTGGGCGGCCGCCGCCGACAGGCCGACCCCGAGAAGGCCCGACAGGGCCGCCAGGACGACCAGGACTTGGGCGCTCAGGTTCATCCCGCGCCCCGCTCGCTGAGGAGGCGGGCGATCCCGGCGCGCAGCTCCGGAATCCCAAGGGCGGACCGGCTCGACGTGGGCAGGACCTCCGGAAAGGCGGCGGCGCGCTTGGCGATCTTTGCCGCCGTATCGGCGATGCGCTTCTCCAGCTCCCCCTTCTTCACCTCGTCCGCCTTGGTAAGGACGATCTGGTAGGAGACCGCGGCGGTGCCGAGGGTTTCGAGCACCCCCTCGTCCACCGGCTTGATGCCGTGGCGGGCGTCGATGAGCAGGTAGACGCGGGCAAGGCTGGCGCGCCCGCGCAGGTAGTCGTGGATCAGCTGCGTCCAGGCATGCACCTTCTCCTTGTCCACGGCGGCATAGCCGTAGCCGGGCATGTCCACGAGGTTGAAGCGGCCGTTGATGTCGAAGAAGTTGAGCTGCTGGGTGCGGCCCGGGGTGTGGGAGGTGCGGGCGAGGGTGTTGCGCCCGGTGAGCGCATTGACGAGGCTCGACTTGCCCACGTTGGAGCGGCCCGCGAAGGCGATCTCCACCTTCCCCTGCGGGGGGAGGTTCTTCAGGGAATTGGCGGCCCAGATGAAATCCGCCTCGCCGGCAAAGAGCTTGCGGCCGATCTCGAGGAAAGGGTCCAGGTCTTGCGAACCTTGCGGGTCTTGGGGGCTTGTCTCGGTCATGGCCTCTTATAGCGGCTCGCAGCGGAAAGGCGACCCCCGGAGAGCCCCGCCCTTTGCAGGGGCCGGGCTCTTCAGAAATGCGCCGCCCTTCTACAAAACCGGCGGAGTGCGTTCGATCCCCCGCGCCCCGATGATCGGCCCGGCGAACAGGACCTTTGACGGCATTCAAGCATGACAACAGACGAACCGATCCACATCCGCTCCATCGAGGTGCTCTCGGACGATTGGGCGATCCTCAAGAAGTTCACCTTCGACTACCGCCGCCGCGACGGGAGCCTGGAAACCCAGGTCCGGCAGACCTACGACCGCGGCCATGGGGCCGTGATCCTGCCCTACGATCCCAGGCGCGGCACGGTGCTGCTGGTGCGGCAGTTCAGGCTGCCCGCCTATGTGAGCGGCCATCCCGAGCCCCTCATCGAGGCCTGCGCCGGGCTTCTCGACCGGGACGATCCGGAAACCTGCATCCGCCGGGAGGCCGAGGAGGAGCTGGGCTACAGGATCAGGGCCGTCGAACAGGCGTTTCACGCGTTCATGAGCCCCGGCAGCGTGACCGAGCGGCTCATGTTCTTCACGGCGCGCTATTCGCCGGAGGACCGGATCGGCCGGGGCGGGGGAGACGCCCATGAGGGCGAGGACATCGAGGTTCTAGAACTCGCCCTCGACGAGGCCCTCGCCATGATCGACGGGGGCCGGATCATCGACGGCAAGACCATCATGCTGCTCCAGCACGTCAGGCTCAGGGGGCTGATGGGGGCCTGAGGGGCCAGCTTAGAATGATGCTATCCCACCGCCCTCATCCTGAGGAGCAGACGAAGTCTGCGTCTCGAAGGATGATCCAGAAGGCGCGGGAAACGCTACGCATCCCCTCTCCCGTGTGGGAGAGGGGCAGGGATGAGGGCAGGACGCTTGCAGGTGAAGCGCTCACGCCTCCGCTCACCACCGCCTGTGCTCTATTCTGGGAGGACCTTCCCTCACCCCTAACCCTCTCCCGCACGGGAGAGGGAGTTC
>DATHAU010000617.1:0-3040 GCA_035296545.1 Microvirga sp. | reverse complement strand
CTCTCCTGGATACGTTCAGGGCCTACGTCCAGCCGATCGCCCGGTTCGGCAACAGGTATGCCATCGACCCATTCTTCACCGAACTGACCGGCATCACCGAAGAAAACATCCGGGCTGAGGGGGTGGCGTTGCAGGAGGCTCTCGAGCGCGTCGACCGCTTCTCGAGCGGGGCGCGGTTCTGGTCATGGGGCAAGGACGAGCTGAACATGGTCGCCATCAGCTGCTATGTGGCGGGCATCCGACCGTCCATCCCCGCCCACCGGTTCGACAATGCGGTCAAACTCGTGATAGCGGCCGGGATGCCGATCCATGATATCGCGAAGACTCCCAGCAACAAGCTTGCAGACTATTATGGGGTCGAGCACACTTCCTTGCAGGGGCATGACGCCTTGGACGACGCTCTCTCCGTGGCATATGCGCTGCAACATCTCCTGAGGACCGGGAGGTTGCAGCCGGACGTCTTCGACAGCACCTAGCGCCTGGTCAGCCGGAGCAGCTTGGCGTGGGTTGCAGGACAAGGTTCTGGACGGCTACAGCGACCGCGGGGCGATCAAGCCGCCTGCCGCCCCATGAGCAGCCCGGAACGCCAGGGTGGAGACGATGATGCCAGCGAAGGCCCCCGGTCGCACGGAGCTCGTGGCCATCGCCGCCATCCTCATGGCGACGGTGTCGCTGTCCATCGACATCATCCTGCCGGCCTTGGGCGAGATGGCGGGCGAGCTGGGCATCGCCGACAGCAATCGCCGCCAGTGGATCATCACGGCGCTGTTCCTCGGCCTCACGGCAGGCCAGCTCCTCTTCGGCCCCCTGTCGGACGCGGTCGGGCGGCGGCCCGCGGTCGTGGCGGGCATCGGCGTCTTCGTCTCGGGCAGCCTGATCTGCGCGCTCGCCCCCTCCTTCGAGGTCATGATGGCGGGCCGCGTGGTGCAAGGCATCGGCGCGGCCGGGCCCCGGATCGTCACCGTGGCGTTGATCCGGGACCGCTTCGAGGGCCGCGAGATGGCGCGGGTCATGTCGGTGATCATGGGCGTGTTCATCATGGTGCCCGTCCTGGCCCCCCTCGTGGGGCAGGCGCTCCTGTTCCTGATGCCCTGGCGCGGCCTCTTCGGGGTGCTCTCGGCCATCTGCCTCGGGGGCGGGCTGTGGCTCCTCCTGCGCCAGCCCGAGACCCTGGGCGAGCCGCAGCCGCTCCGGCTCGGCCGGCTCCTCGCGGCGTCCCGCGAGGTCCTCACCAGCGCGAGGCCCATGGCCTACACCGTGGCGGGCGGGTGCTGCTACGGGGCCTTGATGGGGTACGTCAACTCGTCCCAGCAGCTCTTCCAGGACCTCTTCGGGGTGGGCGACCTTTACACCCTGGCGTTCGGGGCCTCGGCCGCCTTCATTTCCGCCGCCACACTCGTGAACGCGCGGCTGGTCCGGCGCCACGGCATGGAGCGCGTCTGCATCCTGTCCATGGCCGCGCTCGCGGTCTGGTCGGCGGCCTTCCTCCTGATCCTGCGCGCGGCGGGCAACCCGCCGCCCCTGTGGCTGTGGATGGTGTATAACTGCCCGGTGCTGTTCCTGCTCGGGCTCACCTTCGGCAACTTCAACGCCATCGCGCTCAGGGATCTCGGGCATATCGCCGGGCTGGCCTCGGCGGTCGTGGCGTCGCTCACCACCGCCCTGAGCCTCGTGATCGCGGCCGCGATCGGCCTCAGCTTCGACATGACCACGCAACCCGTCGTCACGGGCTACCTCGCGTTCGGCGCCCTCGCGCTCGCGTTCATGCTCCTGCCGGAGGTCAGGCTGCTGCGCCGGCCGTGATGACGAACGTGCCGCAAGGACCGCGGGCCGGTCGCGGAGTTTGGCCGAGGGTCTCACGATGTTCCGCCGTTCACGGCTCATGAGGCATGGCGGGCGCCCCTTTGTCAGCGGAAAGCTGAGGTTCGCGCACAGATTTCGTTGCAGCGCAATGAAAATACTGGAAGTAGGCTGATGGAAGCCTTTATCGAGGGAGCATATAAATCATGTGATAGATAGAATCTATAAACTGAGGCTCCACTTAAAGCTTTATCAAAAATCCGCTCTTTATCTTATCTCAAGCAATATCGCTATTTATCATAAATATAATCCTCCAACTGCTTTATGCGTGCTTCAATGACTATAGCCCGACACACTGGGAAATGGATGACCTCTCCTTCTCTCCCCCAATTGCCCTTCCGGAAAATATCGCAGGATTGTTCCTTGTAGGCGTTCCATAAACGCTGCTCTGCCAGCAGATCCTTTTTTATGTTCTCCTTTGCGTTGGAATACAGTTCTTTCCAAACCTCGTTCAGCTTTGTGTCTGCGCGAGCAACCCATTCGCCGCCGCAGAATGCGAAACCAGGATTGCTGCTATCGGAAGCGTCCATGCACCTGTCGTAAAGCTCGTCTGCTGAAGCGCATGCAGTCGGAACTGCGAATAGTATGGCAAGAAAGACGTTTCTCATTGTCCATCCTCAAGTTGGCGCCTCTAGCGCCGAGCCCTCCGCTCGCGAGCGCAGGGGCCTATTGCCGATAACGGCCTTCCCTCACCCCTAACCCTCTCCCACACGGGAGAAGGTGAAGCCGTGTCCCGGCCAAAACAAAAGGCGCCTTGCGGCGCCTGTCGATGGACGTTGAGGTGGCCATGCCGGGAGCGTCATTGAGGAGGCAACGATCCGCCCCCAGCATGGCCGAGCCCACGAAGTCCCAGGAGATGCGGCGGACCTGAGCATCCGTAGGGCATTTCCAGCCCGCTCTCGCGGGTGAAACGTGGCTTGAACATAATGGAAACATGAGGCGAAGCAAGCGCACTTGTAACCTAATAACTGCTTTTTTATCGAAAGAGTTAAAATCAAGCCTTGTCAAGGACAAGATTCGGTCTTCTCACGCCCCACGCGAGGCGGCGGGACCGGCGAATCGGCTGCTCGGAAGCTCGGAAGCTCGCTCATAGGGGCTCATAACCCAGAGCCTCATCCTGAAGAGCCCACGCAGTGGGCGTCTCGAAGGAGGCTCCAGGGAGTGAGGGAGGCGCGACGCA
>DATHAU010000616.1:0-4000 GCA_035296545.1 Microvirga sp. | reverse complement strand
GGCTTCGCCATGGCCCAGGAAGTGGCGCTGAAGCTGAAGGAAACGTCGGGCATTCACGCGGAGGCCATGAGCTCCGCCGAACTCATGCATGGCCCCTGGACCCTGGCGGGCGATCACTTCCCGATCCTGGTGCTCAGCCAGCGCGACGAGACCCTGAGCGGCGTGAACGATCTGGTGGAGAAACTGAACGAGCAGGGCGTTCCCGTGGTGGTGGCGGGAGCCGCCGAAGGCCCCGCCCCGGTAGTGCTGCCGTCGGTCGACGACGCCCATCCGTTCCTTGCCCCCATCGCCCTCATCCAGAGCTTCTATCCCCTCGTGAACGCCATCGCGCAGGCGCGGGGGCTCAATCCGGACAGCCCTCCGCGCCTGCGCAAGGTGACGGAGACCCTGTGATGCCCCTAGCGCTGACCGGAGCACGCGTCTTCGACGGCGCGCACATCCTCGAAGGCCGCGCCGTGGTGATCGGGAACGGCCGCATCCTCGCTGTCCCGCAGGAGCGGGATCTCGGCGCGGATGTGGAGCGCCGCCGGATCGAGGGGCTGCTCGCTCCGGGCTTCGTCGACGTCCAGGTCAATGGCGGCGGCGGCGTTCTCTTCAACGATGTTCGCAACGTGGACGGCCTGAGAACCCTTGCGGCCGCCCATCGCGCCTACGGCACCACCGGCCTGCTGCCCACCTTCATCACCGACACCCGCGAGCGGATGGCGGAAGCCATGGACGCCATGCGCGACGCGCTGGCCGCCCGCGTTCCGGGCGTTCTCGGCATCCATGTGGAGGGCCCCTTCATCAACCCCGAGCGCAAGGGCGTGCACAACCCCGCCTTCATGCGCCCGATGGAGGAGGAGGACATCGAGATCCTGACCTCCCTGAAGGAGGGCCGCACCCTCGTGACCCTCGCGCCCGAGCGCACGGGCATGGATGCGGTGGCGCGCCTGTCGTCTGCGGGCGTGCTGGTCTGCGCCGGCCACGCGGCGGGCGACTACGCCACCATCATGGAAGCCTGCCGCCACGGGCTTCGCGGCTTCACGCATCTCTACAACGCCATGCCGCCGCTGGCCGGGCGCGATCCCGGACCGGTGGGCGCGGCGCTCGACAGCCAGGGCACCTGGTGCGGCCTGATCGTCGACGGGCACCATGTGAGCGACGCGGCGCTGCGCATCGCCATCGCGGCAAAAGGATCGGAGCGCATGATGCTCGTCACCGACGCCATGTCGGTGACGGGAACGGACCTCGCGGGCTTCGAACTGCACGGGCGCAGGATCTACAGGAAGGATGGCCGGCTCACCACGGAGGACGGCACGCTGGCAGGCTCCGACCTCGACATGGCAGGCGCGGTGCGCAACACCGTGCAGAGACTTGGCCTCTCCCTTCCGGACGCCCTGCGGATGGCCTCTCTCCATCCGGCCGCCTTCCTGAGGCTCGATCACGAACTGGGACGCATCGCCCCCGGCTACCGCGCCAGCCTCGTTCTGCTGGACGACGATCTTCAGGTGCAGGATACATGGATCGACGGGGAGGCGCAGGCTTAAGCGCCGGCCTCCTCCTGCCCTTTCACGTAGAGAACGAAGCTGCGCTGACGCCCCGCAAAGTCACGGTCGTACTCCTTCGCAAGCTGCCACCCCTGGCGCTCGTAGAAGCGGCGGGCGCCGTGGTTGTCGCGGAAGCATTCGAGGCTTCTGGCTCCGAGAGCCTCCGCCTGCTTCAGGAGAAGCGCGCCGCCGCCCTGCCCGCTCGCCCGAGTGTCCATGAACAGCATGTCGATATGGCCATCGGTCATGAGCAGGAAGCCCATCGGCTCCTCATGCGCCAGAGCCACCAGCATATGCTCCCAGGACGAGGCGAAGCGCGCGGCGAAGAAGGCGGCGTCGCGCCCGGCAAGAACCTCCGGCTCCAGAATTCCCTCGAAGGCCCATCGATAGGAGCGCTCCGCGATGGCCGCCAGCGCCGGCACATCCTCCGGCCGGGCGGCCCGCACCCTCACGGCTGTCCTCTCAGGCGCGGATCGAGGGTGTCGCGCAGGGCGTCGCCCAGGAGATTGAAGCCGAAGGAGAGGAACAGGATGGCGAAGCCCGCGAAGATCGCGCTCCAGGGCGAGAGCATGAGGAAGTTGCGTCCCTCCGACAGCATCAGGCCCAGGGACGGCGTCGGCGGCTGCGTGCCGAGGCCGAGGAAGGAGAGCGAGGCCTCCACCAGGATCGCGGCGGAGAGCAGGAGGCTGGTCTGCACCAGGACCACGGAGGCGAGGTTGGGCAGGATGTGCAGGAAGATGATGCGCCCGTCCGATGCGCCGATGGCCCGCGCGCCGGCCACATACTCGCTCTCGCACAGGACCAGCGCCGGGCCGCGCAGGAGCCTGGCGAAGATCGGCGTGTAGACCACCGCGATGGCGGCGGACGCGCTGTAGGTGTGCGGGCCCAGCACCGCGATGATGCCGATGGCGAGCAGCATCACCGGAAAGGCGAAGAGCACATCCATGACCCGCATGATGATGCGGTCGAGCCAGCCGCGATAATAGGCGGCGATGAGCCCGAGGGTTCCCCCGGCGAGCAGCGCGATGCCCACCGCCATCAGGCAGGCCATGAGGGAGGTGCGATAGCCGTAGAGGATGCGCGTGAGCACGTCGCGGCCCAGTTGATCGGTGCCGAGCCAGTTGAGGTCCGTGGGTCCGCGCAGGCGCCGCGCGACGCTCTGCGCCATGGGATCGTAGGGCGCGAGCAGGGGCGCGCCGACGGCGAGAATGAGCTGGATCGCCACGAGGACGAGCGCGAAGGCGAGAAGCTTGTTGCGGGCAAGGCGCGACATGGGGATCAGGCCCTCACGCGCGGATCGACGAGGATGTAGAGGAAGTCGACCAGGAAGTTCACCACCACGAAGCCCGCGGTCACCACCAGGATCGTGGCCTGGATGAGGGGATAATTGCGCTCGGCGATGGCCCCGAGGATCAGGCGGCCGAGGCCCGGGATGGCGAAGACCTGCTCGACCACGATGGCGCCGCCGAGGAGATATCCGGTCATGATGCCTACGCTGGTCAGGAACGGGATGAGCGCGTTGCGCAGGGCGTGCTTGTAGACCACGCGCCGCTCCGGCAGACCCTTGGCGCGGGCGGTGCGGATATAATCCTGACCCAGCGCGTCGAGCATGGCGGAGCGCACGAGGCGGGAGAGGTTGGCGAGAATCGGCAGCGCCAGGGCAATGGAAGGCAGCAGCATCCGCTGGAGGTTGCCGAGCGGGTCTTGCGAGAACGGGACGTAGCCCAGGGAGGAGAAGCCGGGCGCAAGCACCGAGAGGAGCAGGATCATCACGATCCCGAGCCAGAAGGAGGGAATCGTCAGCCCTGCGATGGCGGAGACGCGCATGATCACGTCGGCTGCGCCGCCGCGGGCTTGCGCCATGGCGCAGCCCACGGGCACGGCCAACACCGCGCCGATGAGGAGGGACAGACACGTGAGTTCCAGGGTCGGCCAGAGATGGATCAGGATCTCAGTGGCGACGGGGCGTCCGGTCCAGAGGGAGGTGCCGAAATCGCCGCGCAGGGCGGCGCCTGCCCAGATCAGGTACTGCTCCACCATGGGCCGGTCGAGGCCGACGCGGCGGTTGAGCTCCGCCATGCGCTCGGGGGTGATCTCCGTGTTGGCCCCGAGCATGATCGCCACCGCATCGCCCGGGATGAGGCGGATCATCAGGAACACGATGATCGAGACGCCGAAGAGCACGACGACCAGATCGATCAGGCGCGCGAGCAGGATGCGGTTCATGGGGTCAAGGGCTTCGCTTCACGAAAAACTCCGACGCCGCAGGCGGGCGGCGCCGGAGCGATGATGTCGGCTCAGAAGCTCGCGCCGCGCAGGGTGGACAGCGAGCGGTTCGGCAGCACCTCGTATCCTTGGAGATTCGTGCGGGCGGCCGAGAACAGCGTGCCGTACGTGAGGTGCGCGACGGGGCCCGTGCAGGCGAGCTTCTTCTGAACGTCGTCGTAGGCGCGCTTGCGCGCGGCCTGGTC
>DATHAU010000615.1:0-1515 GCA_035296545.1 Microvirga sp. | reverse complement strand
TCGGCGGCAAGCGCCTCAAGAGAGATGTCCCTAGCTTCCGTCGCCTGGGGGACTGTCGGGAATTTCGTGTCGGGTTGGTCATGATAGGAGCAAAGGAGCTCTGTTATGGCACGACGCAAAGGCCCGCACCTGCCGGACGACCTTTTGGACCAGTTGCTGGGGGGCAGTGACGCCCGAGCAGCCCTTGATGCAGGCGGATTGCTCGACGACCTGAAGAAGGCGCTGGCCGAGCGCGTTCTCAATGCCGAGATGGACCATCATCTGAGCCGGGAGGGCAACGCCGAGAACCGGCGCAACGGCTATGGCTCCAAGACGGTGCTGACCGACATGGCCAAGCTCGAGATTGCCATACCCAGAGACCGGCAGGCGACCTTCGATCCACAGCTGATCGGCAAGTACCAGCGGCGTTTCCCCGGCTTCGATGACAAAATCATCTCGATGTACGCCAGAGGCATGAGCACGCGCGAGATCAGCGGGCACCTGCGCGACCTCTACGGCATTGAGGTCTCGGCCGATCTCATCAGTACGGTCACCGATGCCGTACTGGAGGAGGTGGCCGCCTGGCAGAGCCGCCCGTTGGAGGCAGTCTACCCGCTGGTGTTCTTCGATGCGATCCGCGTGAAGATCCGCGACGAAAGCCTGGTCCGCAACAAGGCCATCCACATCGCGCTCGGTGTCCGGGCCGATGGCGCCAAGGAGGTCCTGGGGCTCTGGATCGAGCAGAACGAAGGCGCCAAGTTCTGGCTGCGGGTCATGAACGAGCTGAAGTCGCGCGGCGTCGAGGACATCCTGCTCGCGGTCGTGGACGGGCTGAAGGGCTTCCCCGATGCTATCGTTGCCGTCTTCCCCGAAGCGCAGGTTCAGACCTGCATTGTTCACCTGCTACGTGGCAGCCTCGCCTTTGTCTCCTTTGCGGATCGGAGGCTCGTCGCGGCGGAGCTGAAGGGGATCTACCGGGCCCCTGATGCCGCAGCCGGTGAGAAGACGCTTGCCGCCTTCGAGGCGGGCAAGTGGGGCAGCAAGTATCCATCCATCGCCCAGAGTTGGCGCCGCGCCTGGGGCGAGGTCGTACCCTTCTATGCCTTCAGCGACGATGTCCGCCGCATCGTCTACACCACCAATGCCATCGAGGCGCTGAACGCGAAGCTGCGGCGCGCGATCAGAGCCAGAGGTCACTTCCCGCACGATGATGCGGCCGCGAAGCTGCTCTATCTCGTGTTGATGCAGGAAGAAAAAGGGTGGAGAATGCCACCCCGTGAATGGCAAAAAGCCAAGGCTCAGTTCGCCATTCTGTTCGGTGAACGCTTCGCAAGAGCTATGGCCTGATCATCGGCAACCGATCGGCCAGACACAGAATTCCTGATAGTTCCGCAGGTCGTGATCGGCACATGGCGAGACCACTTGTATGAAGGGAGATCTGTCAAAGCAGCTGCATTCGATAGTCTCCTCCAGTGTGAACTCAGTGACTGATTAGCGGGCGCGTCCAGTGCGGTGATCGGGGACTATCATGAATTC
>DATHAU010000614.1:0-2672 GCA_035296545.1 Microvirga sp. | reverse complement strand
GAACTCCTGGAGCGCGAGCTTCGCCGCTGGCAGGAGATCAAGAACCTGGTCGGTCCCGCGACCCTGGACCGAATCTGGGACCGGCATATCGTCGATTCGCTTCAGCTTCTCGACCTTGCTCCCGAGGCGCGCACATGGCTCGATCTCGGCTCCGGGGCCGGGTTTCCGGGCCTCGTGCTCGCCATTGCGGGGGCGGAGAGGGGGCTGAGGGTGCATCTCGTGGAGAGCAATTCGCGCAAATGCGCCTTCCTGCGCCACGTCGTCCGCCTCGCCGGCGCCCCTGCCACGATCCACGAGGCCCGGCTCGAAGCCGTCATTCCGGGCTTTGTCGGACAGGCGGACGTGGTGTCCGCCCGGGCCCTGGCGGCCCTGCCCCTGCTGCTGGAATGGACCGAGCCGCTGCTGAAGGCCGGGACCATCGGCCTCTTTCCCAAGGGGCGGGACGCCGAGATTGAATTGACCGAGGCCCGGAAAAGATGGACATTCGCGGCAGACATCCTGCCAAGCCGGACCGATTCCGAGGCCAGGATTCTTCGCATCACCTCCATCGAGAGCCACTCATGATGACCGACCGCAGCGGATCCGAAGCAGGAGCGCGTCCGGCCAAGCCGCGCATTCTGGTGCTCGCCAACCAGAAGGGCGGCGTCGGCAAGACCACCACGGCGATCAACCTGGGAACCGCGCTCGCGGCCATCGGCGAAAAGGTGCTCATCCTCGACCTCGATCCCCAGGGCAACGCCTCGACCGGCCTCGGCATCGACCGCAAGAGCCGCCGGATCTCCACCTACCACGTGCTGGCCGGCGCATCGTCCCTGGCGGAGGCGATCACCGAGACGGCCGTGCCCCATCTGTTCGTCGCTCCGTCCACCCTCGACCTGCTCGGGGTCGAGCTGGAGATCGCCAATGAGCGGAACCGCTCCCATCGGCTCCGCTCCGCCATCGCGGCTTTGGCGGCGCAGCAGGTAACAGAACCCTTTACCTATATTTTGATCGATTGCCCGCCTTCGCTCAATCTTCTGACCATCAACGCCTTGACCGCAGCCGACGCGGTTCTGGTGCCCCTGCAATGCGAATTTTTTGCCTTGGAGGGCCTCAGCCAGCTCCTCAAGACGGTGGAGCAGGTGCGCACGGCCCTCAACCCGGAGCTGACCATCCATGGCATCGTTTTGACCATGTTCGACCCGCGCAACAACCTGTCGGGCCAGGTGGTGGCCGACGTGCGCCAGTTCATGGGCAGCAAAGTGTATGAGACCATGATCCCGCGCAACGTGCGCGTGTCGGAGGCGCCGTCCCACGGCAAGCCGGTGCTGCTCTACGACCTGAAATGCGCCGGCTCCCAGGCCTATCTCCGTTTGGCCTCCGAAGTCATCCAGCGCGAGCGCGCCCTGCGCGCCGCTTAAAAACAACCGGGACACAAGCAATGGCAGAAGAAGGCAAGTCGCGTCTCGGGCGGGGTCTGGCGGCTCTCATCGGCGAGGTCGGCGACGAGATCGGCGTCATCGAGCGGGCGCGCGGGGGGCAGAAGAAGATCCCGGTCGAATTCCTCCGGCCGAACCCGCGCAACCCGCGCAAGGCCTTCGAGGACAGCGAGCTGCAGGAGCTGACCCAGTCCGTCAGGGACCGGGGCATCATCCAGCCCATCGTGGTCCGGCCCGTGGGCACCCGGACCGACTCCTACGAGATCGTCGCCGGGGAGCGCCGCTGGCGCGCCGCCCAGAAGGCGGGCCTGCACGAGGTGCCGGTGGTGGTGGTCGACATCGACGACAAGACCTCCCTCGAATACGCCATCCTCGAGAACGTGCAGCGCGCCGACCTCAATCCCATCGAGGAGGCGGAAGGCTATTCGCGCCTCATGGCGGAGTTCTCCTATACCCAGGAGAACCTCTCCAAGATCATCGGCAAGAGCCGCAGCCACATCGCCAACATGATGCGCCTGGGCGACCTGCCCGCGCCGGTGAAGTCCCTGTTGGTCGAACGCAGGCTCACCGCCGGCCATGGCCGGGCGCTCCTGGCGGTGGGCGACCCGGTCGCCGTTGCCAAGCGGGTCCTCCAGGAGGGCCTCAGCGTGCGCCAGGTGGAGGAGATCGCCCAATCCGAACAGGCCATGCCCCGGCTCGAGACGAAATCGGCCAAGGCGAGGGCCGAAAAGGACCCGGACACGAGGGCCTTGGAGCGGGCCTTGCAGGACGTGCTCGGGCTCACGGTCGCCATCGACCACAAGGGCCACGGCGGCGAACTGCGCATCCGCTACAAGACCCTGGAGCAGCTCGACGGGTTGTGCAGGCGGTTGAATCCTTAAGGCGGGGCCGGAACGTCAGCCGCGGGCGGTGGATTGCCGAGGTCGTTTCTTTTCGGGGTTGCGCTCAAGGGAATTTCCTCTGGGGGCGCAAGTCGATTCCCTTCTGAGGGACTGCGTCCCGACCCTCCGCCTTGCCCCGGCCAGTCCGGTCCGCAGGACCGGCAGAATGACCCTCTGCTTGTCATGCCCGGCCTTGTGCCAGGCATCCACGTCTTTCTGCAGGGTGAAGGCGTGGATGGCCGGGACAAGCCCGGCCATGACACGGAGGGTCTGACTAGGTGTCATCCCCGGCGAGCGTAGCGAGGGAAGGGGATCGCGTGCAGGATGAGGCACCCTCTTCCCTCCCCCTTGTGGGGAGGGCCAGGGTGGGGGT
>DATHAU010000613.1:0-3023 GCA_035296545.1 Microvirga sp. | reverse complement strand
GTCTCCTTCCGCAAAGCCCCTGAAGAATGCTTACCGCCTGATGGAGCGCCGCGTGATGGAGGCCTGCGGGGCGAAAGCGCCTGTCAAGCCTGGTGGAGCCCTTGCGTCCGTGCCTCTTGGTAGGATAGCCAGCCCCATGGCTCCTGGCCCATACTGGCCCGCGGCCATGGGAGAAAACGCGATGTCTCCGAACGTTTACGAAACGGACCTGGACAAGAACCCGGCGAATTTCCAGCCGCTGACGCCGCTCGGCTTCCTGGAGCGGGCGGCGGGCGTCCATCCGGATCGCACGGCGATCGTCCATGGCTCCCTGCGGCGCAGCTATCGCGACTTCTATGCCCGCTCCCGGCGGCTGGCCTCCGCCCTGGCGCAGCGCGGCGTCGGGCGCGGCGACACGGTGGCGGTGATGCTGCCCAACACGCCCGCCATGCTCGAATGCCATTACGGCGTGCCCATGGCCGGCGCGGTGCTCAACACCCTCAACACCCGGCTCGATGCGCGGATCATCGCCTTCTGCCTGGAGCACGGCGGCGCGAAGGTGCTGATCACGGACCGGGAATTCTCCGCCACCGTCAAGGCCGCCCTGGAGCGGAGCGCGGTCAAGCCCCTCGTCATCGACTACGACGATCCCGAATTCACCGGTCCCGGCGAGCGCCTGGGCGGGTTGGATTACGAAGCCTTCCTAGCCGGGGGCGACCCGGGCTTCGCCTGGAGCCTGCCCCGGGACGAGTGGGACGCCGTCGCCCTCAACTACACCTCCGGCACCACGGGCGATCCCAAGGGGGTCGTGTACCACCATCGCGGCGCGTATCTGCTGGCCATGGGGAACATCATCACCGGCGGCATGGGGCAGCATCCGGTCTATCTGTGGACGCTTCCCATGTTCCACTGCAACGGCTGGTGCTTTCCGTGGTCCCTGTCGATCGTCGCAGGCACCCATGTGTGCCTGCGCGCCGTGCGGGCAAAGCCCATGTACGACGCCATCGCCGAATACGGGGTCACCCATCTCTGCGGCGCTCCCATCGTCATGTCGACGCTGCTCAATGCGCCGGAGGCCGAGAAGCGCCCCCTGCCCCATGTCGTCCGCTTCTTCACCGCCGCCGCCCCGCCGCCGGAGGCGGTGCTCGCCGCCATGAAGCAGGCGGGCTTCGACGTGACGCATCTCTACGGCCTGACGGAGGTCTACGGACCGGCCGTGGTCAACGAATGGCAGGAGGACTGGGACAGGCTCGATTCCGCCGAGTATGCCGCCAGGAAGGCGCGCCAGGGCGTGCGCTACCCGGTGCTCGAAGCCCTCGACGTGCTCGACCCGGAAACCATGCGGCCGGTTCCTGCGGACGGCGCGACCCTGGGCGAGGTGATGTTCCGCGGCAACGTGGTGATGAAGGGCTATCTCAAGAACCCCGCCGCCACCGCGAAGGCGTTCGAGGGCGGCTGGTTCCATTCCGGCGACCTCGGCGTCAAGTATCCGGACGGCTATGTCCAGCTCAAGGATCGCTCCAAGGACATCATCATCTCGGGCGGCGAGAACATCTCGTCCATCGAGGTGGAGGACGCGCTCTACAAGCACCCCGCCGTTCAGGCCGCGGCCGTGGTCGCCATGCCGGACGAGAAATGGGGCGAGACCCCTTGCGCCTTCGTGGAGCTGAAGCCGGAGGCGCAGGCCTCCGCCGAGGACCTGATCGCCTGGTGCCGGCAGCACCTCGCCTCGTTCAAATGCCCGCGCACCATCGTGTTCGCCGAGATCCCGAAGACCTCCACGGGCAAGATCCAGAAGTTCCGGCTCCGGGAGATCGCGCGCAGCGGCGGGTGAGGCCGATGGGTTTTGCCTGCGCCCTTCAGCGCCCCTTCCATTCCGGCTTGCGCTTGCCGATGAAGGCGTCGATGCCCTCGGCCGCGTCCTCCGCCATCATGTTGCAGGCCATGACGTTGCCCGCATAGGCATAGGCCTCCTCCAGGCCCATGGAGCGCTGCCGGCTGAACATGGCCTTGCCGGTGCGGATCGCCACGGGGCTTTTGGCGCAGATCTGATCCGTGAGCGCGGCCAAAGCCGCATCGAGCCCTGCATCCGGCGCCACGCGGCTCACGAGCCCGAACGAGAGCGCCTCGGCGGCGGGGATGAAGCGCCCCGTCACCAGCATGTCGAAGGCGTGCTTGGGCGAGACGTTGCGGGAGAGCGCCACGGCGGGCGTGGAGCAGAACAGGCCCACATTGATGCCCGATACCGCAAAGGTGGCGCTCTCGGCCGCCACCGCGAGGTCGCAGGAGGCCACAAGCTGGCAGCCGGCCGCGGTGGCCATGCCGTGCACCCGCGCGATCACCGGCACCGGCAGGTTGACGATGGCCTGCATGACCCGGCTGCACCCGGCGAAGAGGGCCTCGTAGTAGTCCTGGCGCGGATTGGCCCGCATCTGCTTGAGGTCGTGGCCGGCGCAGAAGGCCTTGCCGGCCCCGGCCAGAACCACGCAGCGCACACCCTCGTCGGCCGCGATATCGTCGAGCGCCGCCTGCAGGGCCGCCAGCATCTCCTCCGACAGGGCGTTGAACTGGGCCGGGCGGTTGAGGGTCAGGGTCACGACCCCGTCGCGATCCTCCCGCAGCAGGATGGTCTCGTTGGACGGGGCGTGCTGAAGGCTCATGGGCGCTCTCCTCCGGGCCAGTCTAGGGCGGAACGGGATCGTTTGAAAACCGCATTCCGGTCGCTATCGTTGCGCCTCTCCCCCTCCCGTCCGGGGCCCTGGGACCGGCGCTGCGCCGAAGGCCGTTCTCTCCGGGCGCAAGACCCACTATGCTCATCCGTCAGACAGACCCATGAGGCGAGGCCATCCCTTGAGCCAGAAACCCGTCAGCCGCTTCCCCGTTCCCGACATCGCCAGGATGCCGGAGGATATCCGCGCCCGCATTCTCGCCGTGCAGGAAAAGTCGGGCTTCGTGCCCAACGTGTTTCTCGTGCTCGCCCGCCGGCCGGACGAGTTCCGGGCCTTCTTCGCCTATCACGACGCCCTCATGGACAAGCCCGGCAA
>DATHAU010000612.1:0-4955 GCA_035296545.1 Microvirga sp. | reverse complement strand
AAGGAGCGGGTCTTGGACGGGTAGCCGCTCATGCGCATGTGGCCCTTGTCCGGAATGAGCCGCCAGCCGTGGAGGGCGTTTTCCTGCATGGAGGTGACCACGAAGCGCGCATCCGGCGACCAGACCACGTCGAGGTGCGAGCCCTTCCATTCCAGCAGTTCCGGCTTGGCCTCCACGTTGGGAAACCACAGGGTCGCCCCGTTGTAGTGGGAGATCGCCAGCCGGTAGCCCTTGGGCGCGAAGGCGAGGCCGCGGGCGGTGGAAGGCACTTCCAGGGTCTTCTCCCGGCCCCTGTCGTCGCGGGCGATCACCCGTTTTCCTGCGCCATAGGCGAAGGCGCCGCCGGGGCTGAGGGCGAGCGAATCGATCCACGCGCCCTTGGTTTCCGCGAGCGTCCTGGTGGAGCCGTCCGCGCCGGTGACGGCGACCCGGCCGTCGTCGCCGCCCGTCACGAAGCGCTCGCCGTCGCTGACCCCCACCAGAACCCCTGCATCCGGGTGGGCTTCCACCCGATGGGTCTCCCCGTCCTTCGCCAGCACCACGCCGCCGTCGCCGAGCCCGAAGGCGGCCGCGCCCTTCAGCCAGCCGAGAGCCGTGACATGGGCGCCTGCCTCGAAGGACGTGACGCTTTGGGCAAGAGTCGGGGCGGTTCCAGCTGTCATCGAGGCGATCCCTTCGGGGGAGCGATAGCATGATTCATAGGGTGCATGTCATCCCGGGCGAGTCGTCGGGCGCTGTGCGTTCCCCTCCCCCTTGCGGGGAGGGGTGAGGGGCGGTTCGACCGGGGGAGTGCGTGGGAGAGCGAGGCGCTGTAGTTCCCTCTGCGCTCTTCATTGAGGCAGCAGAGCTTTGACATTACGACCCCCACCCGCAATCCCTCCCCCTTGCGGGAAGGGAGGAGCGCCTACGCCGCGCAGGCCAGAAAGCCCTCCCGGATGGCCTTCTCGTTCAGGTCGCGGCCGATGAAGACCACCTTGGAGGTGTGCTTCTCGTCCGGCTTCCATTCGCCCTGCACGTCCCCGTCGAGGATCATGTGGACGCCCTGGAAGACGAAGCGCTTCGGCTCGCCCGGAAAGGCCACGATGCCCTTGCAGCGCAGGATGTTCGGCCCCTCCACCTGGGTCAGGTTCGAGATCCAGGGCATGAACTTCTCCGGGTCCACCTCGCCGTCGAGATGCACGGCCACCGACTGCATGTCCTCGTCGTGGTGATGGTGATGGCCCTCCTCCAGGAAATCGGGCTCGATCTCGATGATGCGGTCGAGATCGAAGGCCTTGCGGTCGAGCACCTCGGTGATCGGGATGGCGCAGTTCTGCGTGCGGTGGACCCGTGCATAGGGATTGATGGCGCGGATGCGCGCCTCGACCTCGTCGACCTCCTGCGGGGAGACCAGGTCGATCTTGTTGAGGACGATCACGTCCGCGAACGCGATCTGGTTCTTGGCCTCGGGGGCGTCCTTGAGGCGGTCGGAGAGCCACTTGGCGTCGGCCACCGTCACCACCGCGTCGAGGCGCGCGGCGTCGGACACGTCCTGGTCCATGAAGAAGGTCTGGGCCACGGGGGCCGGGTCGGCGAGGCCCGTGGTCTCGACGATGATGGCGTCGAACTTGCCTTTGCGCTTCATCAGCCCGTCGAGGATGCGGATCAGGTCGCCGCGCACGGTGCAGCAGATGCACCCGTTGTTCATCTCGAACACTTCCTCGTCGGCCCCGACCACGAGCTCGTTGTCGATGCCGATCTCGCCGAACTCGTTGACGATGACCGCATATTTCTTGCCGTGCTGCTCGGTGAGGATGCGGTTGAGGAGGGTGGTCTTGCCGGCCCCGAGATAGCCGGTGAGAACGGTGACGGGGATCTTGTCGGTCATGGGAATCGTCCGCAACTTTCATCCTCCCGGGAGGGGAGGGCAAGGACAGGCTCAGCTCGACAGGGCTGCGCTGAAGGCTCTTATATTGTGCCGCATCATGTCAATGTAAGTCCCGGCGGGGCCGCCGGGCTCGGAGAGGGCGTCGGAATAGACCCGCTCGCCGATCCTGGCGCCGGTTTCCTTGGCGATGCGCTCCATGAGGCGGGCGTCGGAGACGTTCTCCACGAACACGGCGGCGATCTTCTCGCGCCGGATCTGCTGGATGATCCTTCCAACGTCCTTGGCGGATGCTTCCGCGTCCGTCGACACCCCCTGGGGGGACACGAAGTCGATGCCGTAGGCCGCCTCGAAATACCGGAAGGCGTCATGGGAGGTGATGATCTTGCGGCGCTCCGGCGGGATCCTGGCCGCGAGGCTTTTGGCCTGCGCCTCCACCTCGTCGAGCCGGGCGAGGTAGGCCGCTGCCTGGGCCTCGTAGGCGGCCTTGCCGTCCGGGTCGGCGGCGATCAGGGCGTCGCGGATGTTGGCCGCGTAGATCTTCGCGTTGCCGATGCTCTGCCAGGCATGGGGGTCCAGGCTGCCGTGCCCGTGCCCGTGTCCGCCCTCCCGGTCCTCCAGCGGCTTCACGCCTCGTGAGGCCTCCACCTTCGGGGCCTTGGCGCCGGAGGATTTGATGAGCCGGTCGATCCAGCCCTCGAAGTTGAGGCCGTTGGTGAAGATGACCCTTGCGTCCGCCAGCCGGCGTCCGTCCGCAGGGGTCGGGGAATAGACATGGGCGTCGCCGTTGGGGCCCACCAGGGTCGTCACCTCCACCCGCTCGCCGCCCACCTGGCGCACCAGGTCGCCGAGGATCGAGAAGGTGGCCACAGCCTTGACGGGGCCGGCGCCCCCCGCCGCGGCGCTAAGGGGCGACGCCAGGAGGGCCAGGCCTGCGGCCAGGGCGGCGCGTCTCGTGAGCATGGATCGGGCTCCTTTGAGGGGGATGTTCAGGCTTCCAGATGCTTTCCCGGCCAGGCGAGCCATAAAAGCCCGCCCTCGCGCCCGAGCAGGACGGAGATCACGTAGACGCCCCCCGCCGACAGGATAATGGCGGGCCCTGCGGGCAGCTCCGCGTGGAACGAGAGCAGCAGGCCGGAAAAGCCAGAGGCGATGCCGATGAGGACCGACGCGATCATCATGGCGGTGATGTCGTTGCTCCAGAACCGGGCGGCGGCGGCGGGCAGCATCATCATGCCCACCGCCAGCAGGGTGCCGAGGGCATGGAAGCCGCCGACGAGGTTCATCACCACGAGGCCGAGGAAGATCAGGTGCGTGGGCGTGCCGGCCCGGCTCACGGAGCGCAGGAAGGTGGGGTCCACGCATTCGAGCACGAGGGGGCGGTAGAGCACCGCCAGGGCCAGCACCGTGAGGCTGGAGATCGCGGCGAGCAACAGCAGGGTGCCGTCGTCGAGCGCCAGCACCGTGCCGAAGAGCACGTGCAGCAGGTCCACGTTCGAGCCCTTCAGGGACACGATGGTGACGCCGAGCGCCAGGGACAGCAGGTAGAAGGCCGCAAGCGACGCGTCCTCCTTGAGCGCCGTGAACCGGGACACGAGGCCCGCCGCCACCGCCACCACCACGCCGGCCGCCAGGCCGCCCGCCGTCATGGCCGGGAGCGACAGGCCCGCCAGCAGATAGCCCACGGCCGCGCCGGGCAGGATGGCGTGGGCCATGGCGTCGCCGGTGAGGCTCATGCGCCGCAGCATCAGGAACACCCCGACCGGCCCGCCGCCGAGCGCGATGGCGAACACGCCCACCAGGGCGCGGCGCATGAACTCGAATTCCGCGAAGGGGCCGAAGAAGGGGTCCAGCATCGAACGCCCCTAGGCCACGTGCCGGTGGCACACATCCGCCAGGGGATCGTGCGCCTCCACCATGCGGCGCGCCTTCAGGAGGTTCTCGGGGCTGAGCACCTCGGCGGTCTCGCCCCAGGCCACCGGCTCGCGGGCGATGAGCAGGGTCTGGGGAAAGGCGCGCCTGACCATGTCGATGTCGTGCAGCACGGTCACCACGGTGCGGGCCTCCCGGTGCCAGCGGCGGACGATGTCGAGGAGGTCGGCGGTGGTCTTTGCGTCGATGGCCGTGAAGGGCTCGTCGAGGAGGATCACGGGGGCGTCCTGGAGCAGCAGGCGCGCGAACAAGGCCCGCTGCATCTGCCCGCCGGAGAGGGTGGAGAGGGGGCGGCGCTCGAAGCCCACGAGCCCCACCGCCCCCAGGGCCTCCTCGACTTGCGTGCGGTCCCGGGCCGAGATGCCGCCGAACAGGCCCGACCGGGACCACAGGCCCATGGCCACGAGATCATAGACGGAGAGGGGAAACGAGCGGTCGATCTCCGCCGCCTGCGGCAGATAGGCGATACCGGAGGAGCCCGCGAGGCGGATGCGGCCTTCCAGGGGCTTCAGGGTGCCGACGATGCCCTTCAGCAGGGTCGACTTGCCCGCGCCGTTGGGGCCCACCACCGCCATGAGGCTCCCGGCCGCGATCTCCCCGTCCAGGTGATGCACCGCGGGCCTGCGGCCGTAGCCCAGGGTCACCTCGTCGAAGCGGATGGCGGTCGAAGGTTCGGCCATGGCTCACCCCATCACCCAGAACACCAGCAGCCACAGGCCGCCGAGGCCAACGGCCGCCCCGGCCAGCCGCTGCCAGGCCGAGAGGCGCAGGAGCGAGAAGGTGGGCTCGGCGGCGATCACGCGGGGGGCGTGGCGGTGATGGTGGTCGTGCGGCATGGGGTTCAGATAGAACGGAAATCGAGGGGTTTCTAGGGGGGTATAGTATTTTATACGCCCCCCTTTGGCAATCGTGCGGACGGGGCCGGAAAAGGAGGGCTTCCGTCGCTGACGCTCGCCGGTCCTTCGGACCGGATCGGCCGGGGCGCAGCGGTCGCGGGCGTGGGCCCCCAGGAAGGGAATGCACTCACCCGTGGTGCCACCCTCCGCTGTCATCCCCGCGCAGGCGGGGATCCATAGCCTCGACGGTGAGAGGAAGAGCGCGGCGGGACCGTCTGCGAGTCCCTCTACATCGTCATGGTGATGGATCCCGGACTCCGCTG
>DATHAU010000611.1:0-2377 GCA_035296545.1 Microvirga sp. | reverse complement strand
TCCACCGACGAGTGGGCCTGCTCCGAAGCGTAGACGCGCAGCAACGGCAGATCTGCGCGCCCGCTCATGCCGTCTGCACGCACGCGTAAATCGAGACCCTCACGCGCGGCGGCGATGGCGTGAAGGGTCGAGACCGAGGCCGTGTCGTAGATGATCCCCGAGAACGTGTCGGGCAGGCCGATCATCTGACGCAACCACGAGAGGGCGACCTCCTCGAGTTCCTGCGCGGCGGGGGCCGCGCGCCAGAGCAGCGCCTTCACGTCGAAGGCAGCCGAAAGCATTTCTCCGAAAATGCCAGGGGCTGAGGTGGAGGTGGCGAAATAGGCAAAAAAGCCTGGGTGGCTCCAGTGGGTGAGTGCAGGCACGATGAGACGATCAATGTCGGCAATGAGATCTTCCATCGGCTCGCCAGCTTCGGGGGGCGTGGCCGGGAGCTTCGCGATGAGTGTGCCCGGCTCGACCTGTGCGAGGACAGGGAGCTGTTCGATGCGCTCAAAGTAGTCGGCGATCCAGTCGATCATGGTATGGCCGTGGCGCCGGAACTCGTCGGTGTCCATGTCGCCGAGCGCTGGGGCAAAGCCGGTCGCATCCGTGTCGCTTTGGGGCTTGCCTATTGTTGCATCGGCAGTCGCGCCTTCTGATTCGTCTCGCTGTCCGTCCTGGGTCATCGCCGCGCCTCTGCCATCGCCGTGTCGGCCGAGCCGGACAGCGTACAGGTAAAAGGCCGCCAGTACGACAAGCGAGATGGGGCAGACTGCTGAGCCAATCTTCTGCATCGATGCAGAGGCTTTATGAAAACTCAAACCGAGCTGATCAAGGCGAACTATTTGTACAAGTCCGTGCCTTGCACCGGGGAGTTGCCCAGTCTGCTGTAGTTCAAATGCTATAAAGTTGCTCTAAGGAGTGGCTTGTCAGCAATTTCACAGAGCCCGATCCAAAGCTTCCCTTCCACCGGTCTGTTGCAGATGCCTTATCGTCAGTTCCGGTATGCCGGCTCCTCCGCATCCAGCGTCCGCTTGATGGAAGCCAGATGGAGGCGAGCGGACTCGGGGTCACCTTCGCGCATCTGGCGGTAGGCCGCCTCGGCAATCACCGGATCGACTGGAAGTACTTTACGTCCGGTGGAGAGCGCGAGGCACTGAACCTGGCAGGCACGCTCAAGATAGTAGAGATCGTCCCAGGCCTCCGCGATGGTCGGGCCGAGCACCATGACACCATGGTGCTTCATGAACACAATGTCCGCATCCCCAATGGCGGCTGCGATGCGGTCGCCTTCGCGCTCGTCCAGGGCTAGTCCATTGTAGTTCTGATCGACAGCGGTGCGACCGTAGAACTTCAACGCGGTCTGCCCGGCGAAGATGAGTGGATCCTCTTCCGTCATGGCAAGCGCGGTCGCATAAGGCATGTGGGTGTGAAAGGCAACCTTGGCGCGTGGGACTGCCTTGTGGATACGCCCGTGGATATAGAAGGCCGTGGCCTCGGGTTGGCCTTCGCCGTCAACAACGTTGCCGTGGAAGTCACAGATGAGCAGCTTGGAGGCGGTCAGCTCCCGGAAGGCATGGCCGTAAGGATTGACGATGAACAGGTCATCATAGCCGGGAACCAGCGCCGAGAAGTGGTTACAGATGCCTTCCTCCAAGCCGTACCGTGAGGCCATACGGAAGCAGGCGGCAAGATCAACCTTGGCCTGCCAAACGGCCTCGGAGTTCAGGTCAGGCTGATTGGGGCCGGCGGCGGTGCTGGTAGACGTATGGGCGGGCACGAACGAATGGGCCATGGCGAACTCCCGGTTGAGACGATAAGATAGGATCTGTGATCGTCACGCCGCTGGCAATCGCTGTCGGATAATGGCGACATGGAAGCGTGCCCCATAGAGCAGCCCTGCATCGTTGAAGTCATAGGATGGGTTGTGCAGGGGCGCGGAATGCTCGCCGTTGCCGACAAACACAAAACAGCCGGGCACGTGCTCAAGGAACTGGGCAAAGTCCTCCGAACCCGTCATCGGCTCGTGGGCCGCCGAGATGTGGTCGGACTCAAACACGGCCCGTGCAGCCGCGAAGGCCTCGTCCACCAAGGCGGCATCGTTCAAAAGAGGCACGAACTCGCGCGTGTAGGTCACCTCAGTGGCGACGTTATAAGTCAGGGCCGTGCCCTCGGCGATAATGCGCATCTGCTTCTCGATCTCAGCGCTGACCTCCGGCTGAAAGCTGCGGGCATCGCCGAGAATACGGGCATGTCCCGGGAGTGCATTGCGGGTGCCGTCGGTGACCAGTTCCGTTACCGAGACGACGCCGATGTCGGTCGGGCTCAGGCGGCGCGAGACGATGGTCTGGAGGTTCATCACCGTTGCGCAGGCGGCGACCAGCACCTCGTTGCC
>DATHAU010000610.1:0-4162 GCA_035296545.1 Microvirga sp. | reverse complement strand
TTGCAGGCCCGCACCAGCTCGCGCCCGCGCTCCGTGAGGCCGGGGCCGATGTCGGGGCCGGACGGATAGCGGAAGGGCACCCCGTGGCCGAAGATGTTGGGGCGGCTCCATACCGGGCCGATGGAGCGCAGGCCGCTCCCGTGGAGCACGTCGAGCATGTGCAGGTCCGGGTCGATGCCCTCCGCCCCTTCGATGTGCAGGATGGCCGCGAGCCGGCCGTTGTCGATGCAGTGGCGGATGTCGGCGGCCGTGCGGCAGATCTTCACCTCGCCCCCGGAGGCGCGCTCGATGCGGATCAGGAGCGAAGCCATGTGCACGGTGATCTGCTGGCTCGGGGCGAGGTCGAGTTGCGGCGGCAGGGGCACGTCGTAGTGGGAGCGCGTCATGAGCGCGTCCACGTCGATGCCGCCGCTGTCGGACGGAACATAAACGGCGAAGAAGCCGCCCACGAAGCCGCCCTCCCGCATCCGGGGCCAGTCGAGATGGCCGATGTTGTCGCCCTCCAGGAAGGCGCGCTCGGGCTCCGCCCGTCCGCGCATGAGGCGCAGCAGAACGTCGTTATGGCCGTCGAAAACAGGCATGGGGGAGCGGGACATGGGGTCTCGTCAATCGGTTAGGGCAAGGGGCTTCAGCCGGCGAGCGCGGGAGCGGGCTCCCGGGTTCTCGAAAAGCCCTGGCTCGCCTGGATCAGGGATTGGGTATACGCGTTGGAGGCCTGCCCCGACCTCAGGGAGGCGGCGGTGGTTTCCTCGACGCTCTCCCCGTGGCGCATGACCAGCAGGCGCTCGCACAGATGCGCCACCACCGCGAGATCGTGGCTGACCAGGATGTAGGTGAGCCCGAGCCGGCGGCGCAGGTCGTCGAGGAGGTTGAGGATCTCCGCCTGCACGGAGGCGTCCAGCGCCGAGGTCGGCTCGTCCAGGAGCAGGACCTTCGGGCGCAGGATCAGGGCGCGGGCGATGGCGATGCGCTGGCGCTGGCCGCCGGAGAGCTGGTGCGGATAGCGGAAGCGGAAGGACGGGCCGAGGCCCACCTCCTTGAGAGCCCCGAGGATGCGCGCCTCCCCGTCCCGCTCGCCGTGGATGGCGATGGGCTCGGACAGGGTCCGGTCCACCGTATGGCGCGGGTGGAGGGAGGCGTAGGGGTCCTGGAAGACCATCTGCACCGTGCGGTAGAAGGGCTTTCCCCGCGGGGTCGCGATGGCCTTCCCATCCACCCGCACCTGCCCGCCGGAAATGGGCGCGAGGCCGCAGATGGCGCGCAGCACCGTGGATTTCCCGGAGCCTGATTCGCCCACCAGCCCGAAGGCCGCGCCGGGCTCCACGTGAAAGGTCACGTTCTTGACCGCATCCACCCGCATGCGGCCCGTTCCGTAGACGACCTGGAGATTGTGAATGTCGAGCATCGGATCCGTCACAAGCCCCAAGGTTAAAGCGCCCAGGCGGGGTCGCGGTTCAGGGTGGGGAGCGGGCGCACGTCGTCCGCCAGGGTGGGCAGGCAGCGCATGAGCCCCTGCGTATAGGGGTGCTTGGCGTCCCGCAGGTTGCGGGCCTCCAGCTCCTCCACCACGCGTCCGGCATACATCACCAGCACCCGGTTGCAGAAGGAGGAGACGAGCTTGAGGTCGTGGGAGATGAAGATGAGGCCCATGCCCCGCTCGGACACCAGCTCGTCGAGGATGCGCAACACCTCCATGGACACGGTGACGTCCAGCGCCGAGGTGGGCTCGTCGGCGATGAGGAGATCCGGTTCGGTGACCAGCATCATGGCGATCATCGCCCGCTGCCCCATGCCGCCCGACATCTCGTGCGGATAAAGCGAGAACACGCGGGTGGGATCGCGCATCTTCACCGCCTCCAGCATGGCGAGCGACCGGTCGCGGGCTTCCGCGCGGCTCGCCTTGGCGTGGGCCCGGTAGGCCTCGATGATCTGCTCGCCTACGGTCATCACCGGGTTGAGGGAATATTTCGGGTCCTGCATCACCATGCTGATGCGCCCGCCGCGCAGGGTTCGCAGGGTGCGGCGCGAGGCGGTGAGCAGGTCGATGCCGTCGAAGGCCAGCCGCCCCGCCGCGACCTCGCCGGGAGGCGGCGTTAACCCTAAGATGGCGCGGCCCGTCTGCGACTTGCCGGAGCCCGATTCGCCCACGATGCCGAGCCGCTCGCGGCCGAGCTGGAACGACACGCCGCGCACCGCCTCCACGGTGCCGGTGCGCAGATGGAAGCGCACGCGCAGGTCCTCCACGTCGAGAAGCGGCTTGTTCATTTGGCGGCCTTCGGATCGAGCACGTCGCGCAGGCCGTCGCCGAGCAGGTTGAAGCCGAGGCTCACCACGAAGATGGCGATGCCCGGCATGGCGGCGACCCACCATTGGTCGATGAGGTAGTTGCGCCCCGTGGCCACCATGGCGCCCCATTCCGGCGTCGGCGGCTGCGCCCCGAGGCCGAGGAAGCCGAGGCCCGCGGCGGTCAGGATGATGCCCGCCATGTCCAGGGTCACCCGCACGATGAGCGACGACAGGCACAGGGGCACCACATGGCCGAGGATGATCCGCGGGGTGGACGCGCCCTGGAGCTTCACCGCCGCGATGTAGTCGCTGTTGCGGATCATCAGGGTTTCGGCGCGGGCGATGCGGGCATAGGGCGGCCAGGACGTGATGGCGATGGCGATGACGGCGTTCTCGATGCCGGGACCCAGGGCCGCCACGAAGGCAAGCGCCAGGATCAGGCGCGGGAAGGCGAGGAAAATGTCGGTGACGCGCATCAGCACCGTGTCGACCCAGCCGCCGAGATAGCCCGACACGGTGCCCACCAGCAGGCCGATGGGCGTGGCGATGATCGACACCAGCACCACCACGAACAGGGTGATGCGCGAGCCGTAGACGATGCGCGAGAAGATGTCCCGCGCCTGGTCGTCCGTGCCGAGCCAGTAGGTCTCGCTCGGGGGCAGGAGGCGCTGGGTGCGCAGGTCGCCGCCGGCGACCGGCGAATAGGGGGCGATCACGTCGGCGAGCAGCGCCATGAGGATCAGCAGCAGGACGATGCAAAGGCCCAGCACCGCGAGCGGGTTCGACGTGAACGAGCGCCAGCCGAGATAGAAGCGCCCGAGGCGCGCCTGCCAGCGGGAATGGGGCTCCGCCGAGAGCAGCCAGGCCCGCAGGCCGGCGGCCCGGGTCGGCGCCTGCGGCAGGGAATCGGGCAGGAGGGGAGCGCCGGCCATCAGCGGGTCCTCGGATCGAGCAGGCGGTAGAGCAGGTCGGACACCAGGTTCAGCAGCACGAAGATGGCCCCGATCACGAGGGTTCCGCCGAGCACCGCGTTCATGTCGGCGTTCTGGAGGGAATTGGTGATGTACTGGCCCAGCCCCGGCCATGCGAACACGGTCTCGGTGAGCACGGAGCCTTCGAGCAGGTTCGCGTAGGACAGGGCGATCACCGTCACCAGGGGCACGGCCGCGTTGCGAAGCGCATGGCGCCAGATCACGCGCATCTCAGACAGGCCCTTCACCCGCGCGGCGATCACGTATTCCTGCGCCAGCTCGTTGAGCATGAAGGAGCGCGTCATGCGGCTGATGTAGGCGAGCGAGAAATAGCCCAGCAGGCAGGCGGGCAGGATGATGTGCGACACCGCATCCCAGAACGCGTCCCACTGCCCCTGCATGAGGGTGTCGACGAGCACGATCCCGGTGACGGGGGTGTAGAGGTAGGAATAGGTCACGTCGATGCGCCCCGGTCCCGCCACCCAGCCGAGCTTGGCGTAGAAGAGCAGCAGGCCCATGAGGCCGAGCCAGAAGATGGGGATGGAATAGCCGGCAAGGCCGAGAAACCGCACGATCTGGTCGATGAGGCTGCCGCGCCTCACGGCGGCGAGCACGCCCAGCGGGATGCCGATGATGGTGCCGATCAGGGTGCCGAGCGTTGCGAGCTCGAAGGTGGCCGGAAAGGCGTTGGCGATATCCGTCATCACCGGGTTGGTGGTGAGCACCGAATTGCCGAAATCGCCCGTGGCCGCCTTCTTCACGTAGATGAGGAACTGCTCGATCAGGGGCCGGTCGAGGCCGAGTTCCTGGCGGGCGCGCTCGTAAACGTGGGGAGGCGCCCGGTCGCCCACGATGGCGAGCACGGGATCGATGGGAACGACGCGGCCGATGAAGAAGGTGACGGC
>DATHAU010000609.1:0-7124 GCA_035296545.1 Microvirga sp. | reverse complement strand
CACATCGCCCTGTCCTATGACGAAGAGATCGCCTGCCGGGGAGCGCCTTCGATGGTGCAGGAGATGGCCAAGACCATTCCAACCCCCATGGCCGTGATCGTGGGGGAGCCGACGCGGCATGCGGTCGTGACAGGCCACAAGTCCTCCGTTCAACTGCGAACCCAGGTGACGGGCCACGCCGTGCATTCGAGCCGGATCGACCAGGGCGTCAGTGCCGTTATGAATGCGGCGCGTCTCATCGCGTGGCATGAGGACGTAATGGAGGAGAACAGGCGTCGGGCAGCCCCGAACAGCCCGTTCGAACCCCCGTATACGACGCTGCACTGCGGCATGATGGCCGGTGGCAGCGCCGCCAACGTGGTTTCCTCCTCCGCTTGGTTCTTCAGCGACATCCGGGCTGTCCCAGCGGAAAGCCCCGCCGATTATGTGAGGCGGTACGAAGCGTATATCCAGGAGGTTGTCGAACCGCGCATGAGGGCCGTCGCTCCCGAGACAGGCATCATTGTCGAGCTAATTGCCACGGTTCCGGGTCTTCGGCCCGAGCCGGAGGGAGCTGCCGAGGGTCTGATGCGTCGGCTGACGGGCGACAATGGAACTCACGTGGTATCCTACGGCACGGAAGCCGGGATCTTCCAGAAGCTCGGCTGGTCGACCGTCGTCTGTGGACCCGGCGACATTGCCCAAGCCCATCAGCCCGACGAATACATCGAGAAAGCCCAGTTCGAGGAGGGGGAGGGCGTGCTGCGCCGCCTCATCGGCGAGCTCTGCGCTTGAAGGCGATCAAGAATGTTCAAGCCGGGGCTGGACCCTGGGTCCCTTTCCTGCCTAACCTTGTCCCGACGGAAGAAATCCGGCCTTTGCTGGCTTCCGGCAACCAGAATACCGCGCAAAGACGCGGAATCCCAGAGGAGGAAGACAGATTATGACGATCCGTTCGAAAATTCTCGCAGCCACGGCCGCCGTTCTCCTGACGGGTGCCGCGTTGCCGGCGATGGCCGTGACCCTACGTTATGCGAATCAGGGCGACCTGAAGTCGCTCGACCCCTACACCCTGAACGAGACCACCACGAACGCCCATCTGGGGCACGTCTACGACGGCCTGACCCGGCGCGGCAAGGACCTCGCCATCGAGCCGGCTCTTGCCGAGCGCTGGGAGATCAGCGAGGACGGCCTGACTTGGCGGTTCTTCCTGCGCAAGGGCGTGAAGTTCCACAACGGCAACCCGTTCACCGCCGATGACGTGATCTTCTCGGCCAGCCGGGTGCGGGCCCAAGGCTCGAACTTCCAGACCCGCGTTCCGACCAGCGCCGAGCTGGTGAAGATCGACGATCATACCGTGGACGTGAAGCTGAAATCGCCGAACCCGATCCTGAACGCCCAGTGGGACACCTGGTACATCATGGACAAGGAATGGGCGGAGGCGAACAACACCGCTGCGCCGACGCCTGCGGCTGCCACGACGCCGAGCTTCTCCGCCCTGAACGCCAACGGCACCGGCCCGTTCAGGATCGAGAGCCACCAGCCCGGCGTCAAGACGGTGTTCAAGCCGAACAAGGAATGGTGGGGCAAGGCCGAACACAATCTCGATGAGATCGTGTTCACGCCCATCGCGTCCGACGCGACCCGCGTGGCCGCGCTCCTGTCAGGCGAGGTCGACGTGATCGAGCCCGTGCCGCTGCAGGACACCCAGAGGGTCAACAGCAGCGCCAACGCGAAGGTGCTGGCCGGCCCCGAACTGCGAACCATCTTCCTTGGCTTCGACCAGACCCGCGACGAGCTTCTGTTCTCGAACGTGAAGGGCAAAAATCCCTTCAAGGACAAGCGCGTGCGCGAGGCCTTCTACAAGGCGATCGACATCGAGACGATCAAGTCCCGCGTCATGCGCGGCATGGCGACGCCCTCAGCTCTCATGATCGCGCCGCAGCTCTTCATGCACTCGAAGGATTTCGAGCGCCCGAAATACGACGTCGAGGCCGCAAAGAAGCTTCTTGCCGATGCGGGCTATCCAAACGGGTTCGAGGTCGGCATGGACTGCCCGAACGACCGCTACGTCAATGACGAGGCGATCTGCCAGGCTGTCGTCGGTATGCTGGCGCGCGCCGGCGTCAAGGTGAACCTGATGGCTCAGCCGAAGGCACAATACTTCGCCAAGGTCCTGAAGTCGGGCAATTACAACACCTCGTTCTATCTCCTCGGCTGGACGCCCGGCACCTTCGACGCCCACAACGTGCTGCACGACATCGAGGGCTGCCGCGACAACCCGCAATCGTCCCGCGGCGAATCCAACCTCGGCAATTTCTGCAACAAGCAGCATGACGAACTGACCGACAAGATCCTGGCCGAGAGCAACAAGGAGAAGCGCGATCAGATGATCAAAGAGGCGTTCCAGATCACCTTCAACGAGTACGGCTATATTCCGCTGCACCAGCAGGCGCTGGCGTGGGGCGTATCGAACAAGGTGAAGCTACCCCAGCGCGCTGATAACTCCGTGCTGCTCTATTGGGCGCAGAAGGAGTAGCGCGCACCTGATCGCCCGTCGCGGATCCCCTGCTGTCCGGGACAATCATCAAAGCTTCGAGCGGGGATACCCCGCTCGAGGCGCCGCGATCAAGGAGCCTTCATGCTCGCTTTCACGCTCCGACGCGCCCTTCAGGCTATCGGCGTTCTCCTGGCCGTGGGGATCATCTCCTTTGCCATGTTCCGGTTCGCCGGCGATCCGGTGAACCAGATCGTTTCCCTCGACACCCCCGCAGCGGAGCGCGAGCAGGTCCGCCGCTCTCTCGGTCTCGACGATCCGGTCCCGCTGCAATTCGCGCGCTACCTCGCCAGGGCGGCCCAAGGTGATTTCGGGGTTTCCTACCAGTTCCGCCAGCCCGTGTCTGACCTGTTGATCGAGCGGATGCCCGCAACGCTGGAACTCGCCATCTGCGCCACGATCTTCGCAACGCTCTTCGGCGTCCTCATGGGCGTCTATTCGGGGCTAAAGCGCGACAGCTTTCTGGCCAAGGTGTTTCAGACGGTTTCGCTGATCGGCATCTCACTCCCGACCTTCCTGATCGGCATCCTGCTCATCTATCTCTTCGCGGTCATCCTCGGGTGGCTGCCGTCCTACGGCCGCGGCGACACGGTGCGCCTCGGCTGGTGGTCGACAGGTCTTCTGACCATATCGGGCCTGAAGGCGCTCATCATGCCATCCATCACCCTCGGCCTGTTCCAGATGACGCTGATCATGCGCATCGTCCGGGCGGAGATGCTTGAAGTGATGCGCACGGACTACATCAAGTTCGCACGGGCGAGGGGGCTGACCACCCGGTCCATCCATTTCGGCCATGCGCTCAAGAACACCCTCGTCCCGGTCATCACCATCGTGGGCCTTCAGTTCGGCTCGGTAATCGCCTTCGCGATCATCACGGAGACCGTGTTTCAATGGCCGGGGATGGGCCTGCTGTTCGTTCAGGCCGTGCAGAACGTCGATATCCCGATCATGGCCGCTTACCTCATGCTGGTGGCGCTGATCTTCGTGGCCATCAATCTCGCAGTCGACATCCTCTACACCGTGGTCGACCCTCGCCTGAGAACCACCATCCGGCAACCGACCTGAGGAGAAGACCTTGACGGAAGCCACTCAATCAGTGTCCGCGGTCCGATCGGAACCGGCCACCTGGGCCGGCCGCTTTCTCGACAGCGACGTCTGGGCAAGCTTCAAGCGCTCCCGCCTCACGATGACCGCGGCTTTCCTCACCTTGCTCTTCATCGGAGCCGCGGTGCTCGCCGGACTGCTGTCGCCGCAGAACCCCTTTGATCCCGCGCAACTCGAACTGATGAACAGCCGGCTTCCGCCCCTCTGGGAGGCGGAGGGGCAGACGCCCTTCCTGCTGGGCACGGACGAGCAGGGGCGCGACATCTTCTCGGCCATCCTCTACGGCCTGCGGATCTCGCTCGCCGTGGGATTCCTGGGCGTGGCCTTTTCAGCCACCCTCGGCATCGCGCTCGGCCTGATCGCCGGGTACGTCGGCGGAGTGATCGACGCGATCATCATGCGCGTCGCCGACGTGCAGCTGACCTTTCCGGCCATTCTGATCGCCCTTCTCATCGACGGGGTGGTGAAGTCGGTCCTCGGGGGCCATCTCGACGAGATGACGACGCTCTCCGTGCTGGTCTTCTCGATAGGGCTGAGCTTTTGGGTGCAGTATGCCCGAACCGTGCGCGGCTCTGTCATGGTGGAGAAGAACAAGGATTACATTGCGGCCGCCCGGCTCATCGGCCTGCCCGCCTCCGTCATCATGTTCCGCCATGTGCTCCCCAACGTGCTCGGCCCGGTGCTCGTCATCGCGACCATCAACCTGGCGCTTGCGATCATCACCGAGGCGACCCTCTCGTTCCTCGGCACCGGAATGCCGGAAACGATGCCATCCCTGGGCACGATGATCCGCATCGGCAACAACTACCTGTTCTCGGGCGAGTGGTGGATCGTAGCCTTTCCGGGCATCACGCTGGCGCTGCTCGTCCTTGCCATCAACCTCCTGGGTGACTGGCTGCGCGATGCGCTGAATCCGAGGCTGCGGTGAGGGAGGAGCGCGCATCCATGTCTCAGCCTGTCCTCTCCGTTCGTGATCTGCACGTCGAGTTCGTCACGCGGCGCGGCATCCTCAGAGCGATCGACGGCATCTCCTTCGACATCGGCAAGGGGGAGGTTCTCGGCGTCGTGGGTGAATCCGGAGCGGGAAAATCGGTCACAGGCTCGGCCGTCATCGGCCTTGTCGATCCACCAGGGCGGATCGCCAGCGGCGAGATCCTCCTGTCCGGGACGCGCATCGACAATCTTCCGCCCGACGAGATGCGGAAGGTGAGGGGCAAGCGCATCGGCATGATATTCCAGGACCCGCTGACAAGCCTCAACCCGCTCTACCGGATCAGCGAGCAACTGATCGAGACGATCCGCACGCACACCAATCTATCCGCATCGGCTGGCCGCAAGCGCGCCATAGACCTTCTGGCGGAGGTCGGCATTCCGGCGCCGGAGAAGCGGATCGACAGCTATCCGCACGAGTTCTCGGGCGGCATGCGGCAGCGCGTCGTCATCGCTCTCGCCCTCTGTGCCGAACCCGAGCTCATTATCGCCGACGAGCCCACCACGGCCCTTGACGTGTCCGTTCAGGCTCAGATCATCGCGCTCCTAAAGCGGCTGGGGCGGGAGCACGGCACAGCCATCATGCTGGTCACGCACGACATGGGGGTCATCGCCGAAACCGCGGATCGGGTGGCGGTCATGTATGCAGGGCGGATTGCGGAGATCGGGCCCGTGCGGGATGTGGTGCAGAATCCGCTTCACCCCTATGCCAAGGGCCTCATGGGCGCGATCCCGTCGCTGGAAAGCAACGCCGAGCGCCTCGTGCAGATCCCAGGCTCCATGCCGCGCCTTTCGGCAATTCCCCCTGGCTGCCCCTTCAATCCCCGCTGTCCCCACGCCTTCGACCGTTGCAGGGTTGAACGGCCCGAGCCTATTCAGCACAGCGAGCACCGGGTCGCCTGCCACCTCTATGATCAAACTCCCGCCCAATCGGAGGTTGTTGCGTGACAGAGCGTCCTTTTGTTGAAGTCAATGATCTGCGCCGTGTCTTCGACGTGTCGAAGCCATGGCTCAATCGGGTGCTGGAGGGCGGCGAGAAGCAATATCTGAAGGCGGTGGATGGCGTCTCTTTCGGGATCGCCAGAGGCGAAACATTTGCTCTCGTCGGAGAGTCCGGTTCAGGCAAGTCTACGGTCGCGCGCATGGTCGTGGGGCTGTTGCCGCCGACGAGCGGCGAGGTCATTATCGACGGCGTTTCCATGTCGAGCCGCGCGGCATCGGCCGAGCGCCAGCGCCTGAGGCGGCGGATCCAGATGATCTTTCAGGATCCGTATGCCAGCCTCAATGCCCGCTGGCAGGTCGACCGCATCGTCGCCGAACCGGTCCGCGCTTTCCGCCTGATCGAGGGTGAGAAGAACATTGGAGACAGGGTTGGAGAACTTCTGTCGTTCGTCGGCCTTCATCCTGCCGATGGCAAGAAATATCCGCACGAGTTCTCCGGAGGCCAGAGGCAGCGCATCGCCATTGCCCGCGCCCTTGCGTCGAGCGCCGAGTTCGTCGTCTGCGACGAGCCGACCTCCGCTCTCGACGTGTCCGTGCAAGCGCAAATCCTGAATCTCATGCGCGACCTGCAGGATCGCCTCGGGCTGACCTACCTGTTCATCAGCCACAACCTCGCCGTCGTCCGCTACATGGCCAGCCGGATCGGCGTGATGTATCTCGGCCGCATCGTGGAGATTTCCGACGGGAAGGAGCTCTTCGCGCATCCGAAGCACCCCTATACCCGCATGCTTCTCGATGCGGTGCCCGATGTCGGCATGACGGGGCGCCAGCGCATCCCGGTGAGAGGTGAGATTCCAAGCCCGATCAATCCCCCGACAGGGTGTACTTTCAATCCTCGGTGCCCGTTTGCGAACGAGCGCTGCCGTGCAGAGATTCCGCTCCTGCTGGGGGGCGTCGCCTGCCACGCCATCCATGAGGGGCGGCTTGCGCCCGACGCAGCCGCATAGGTCGAAATTCTGTCGCAAAGCCGAGCAGCAATGCTTAGCGCCATCCGACGACCGGATGAACAGCCGCACATGTGGCTGCGGACGGCTACGGGCGGCGGGCCCTCGACAGGACCTCCGGATCGTCCTTGCGAATACACGCCGCCTCATGATCCGAGCCGACGGCCTCCAACGGCGGGATGGTGTCGGCGCAAGGAGGAATGGCGAAGGGGCAACGGGTGCGGAAGACGCAGCCGGATGGCGGATTCAGGGGGCTCGGAATATCCCCTTGCAGCAAGACCCGGCGGCGTCGGGCGTTCGGGTCCGGAACGGGGGATGCGGACAGGAGCGCCTGGGTGTAGGGATGGCGCGGCATGGTATAGACCGAGCTGCTCGGCCCCCGCTCATTGTCCACCGGACGCGGGGCAGATCGGCGCAGACTATTGCATGTGCTAACGGCTGGCGCGCATAGAGATCGACAGTACTATCGCATCGGATGCGGTTTCGTTCGGTCCGCCAGCGTTAGATCAAGGGATTGTTGCTGCCTCTTAATCAGCGGGTCCAAGGTT
>DATHAU010000608.1:0-2989 GCA_035296545.1 Microvirga sp. | reverse complement strand
AGGGACAGCCGGATGCCCAAACTCTCGAGATTCTGAGAGCCCGTCCGGAAGGATCGTGAACTCGGGCAGAGGCTTGGCGGTTTGGTTTCGGGCACGGAGGAGACGCCCGATGTGGACCGTGGAGCAGCGGCAGGTGCAGCTCGACGCACGGGAGGCTGCGGGGTGCGGGCGCGTCTACACCGGGAAGGCCGCTGGCGCGCAACCACCGCTCGTACGGCTATTCAGGCCTCCCCTTTGCCGGTTGTCGCCCCAAGCACGGGCGCATCCCTGCCAGGCGATGCCCGCCCCGTCCATCCCCGGCCCACTATCGGGGCCGTGCCGGGGAGGACAGGACGGGCACCCTCGTCCGGCTAACCGTAAGCGGCTGACGGTCCGCCAGGACCAACCGAGCCGCCATGGCTCGGGCGGGGCGCGCCGGCGAGATGGTCCAGCAGGGCAGCCTCTCAGCCGACCTCGCCCCTGGACGCCGGCTGGTTAGCTGAATCACGGCGCCTGCCGGATGTCCGGGAGCGCAACCGCGGGCTGTCCGGAGATCGGGCCGGCGCGTGCGCGTCGAGGAAGCTTCTGCACACCTGGTAGTCTGTCTCCAAGCCGTCAGGCAAACCGAGCTTCTGCGCCCGTGCGAGGCTCCGGGCGAAGCTGATCATCTTCTCCGTCGGTAACCGGGCCGTGGAGCTTGCGGCTTGGCGAACCGGCACCGTCCGCTCTGAGCCGATGTCGGCACTGGCCTGCGCCGTGCGACGCTTGCCGGACTTCCGCCCCACGGACAGACGCGTGCCGCGGCGACGGCCCGATTGCTTCTTCACCCCCGCGGCCGTCGGCTGGCCGGGCACCAGGGCGATAGCACGGCCGCTTTGCTGCTTTAGGACGTCGATAAGGCGGTCTGCCTCCGCCGCGATCTCATCGACCACCTGCATCACGTCGCTCGCGCGCTGCACGATCCCGTCGAGCTTCAGCTCCCATAAGGCCGTGGTGCCAGGATCGACCAGGATCGGAGCGGCCTCACTGAGGAGAGTGTGGAGTTCGAGGCCCGCCTCCGTCGGCACGATCCACTTGCCGCTGAGGGCCAGCAGGCCCTGCCTTTTCAGACCCTCGATGATCGCCGCCCGGGTAGCCGGCGTGCCGACACCCTTGGCATCCTTGAGCCGCTCCCGCTGGACCGGATCCTCGACGAAGCGCCACGCGTTCTGCATGGCATCGACCAGTGTGCCCTCGTTGTAGCGCGGCGGCGCCTGGGTACGTTTCTCCTCCACCCGAGCCCCGCTCAGCAGGGCTGTCTCGCCATCCGCGAGAGGAGGCAGGGCCTGCTCGGCATCACCCTCCTCACCAACCCGCCCGCGGTCCTCCGGCTCATTCTGACCATAGACCGCCTTCCACCCGGTCTTGAGCGGGATACGGCCGACGGCGCGGAACTCGTGGCCACTCACATCCATCAGGACCGTGGTCTGGCGGTACTCGTAGTCCGGCATCATCGCCGCGAGGTAGGAGCGACAGACAAGGGCGAACAGGCGCTTCTCGTCATCGGTCAGGCGGGCAATGCGCTCCTCAATGTCGGCCATGACATTGACGTTGGGCACCACCGCATGGTGGGACACGCCTTCCAGGCCCTTGTCGTGGAAGTGGCCGCTCTTGCCACGGCGGATCACAGGATTGCTGAGATCGAGCGCCGCGAAGCCACGCAGGCGCAGCAGGGCACTGATGATCGTGGGAACATCACCGATCTGGTTCTGGGCCAGGTAGCGGGCCTCCGCGCGCGGATAGGTGATGAGCTTCTTGCCCTCGCCATCATAGAGTTCCTGGGCGACGGCGAGGGTCTTCTCCGCCGTCCAGCCCCAGCGCTGGCCGCAGGTCTTCTGCAGCGCTGGCAGGTCGAACAGCCGTGGGGGCGCCTGACGCCGCGCCTCGACCTTGACGGACAGCGGGCCGCGGAAACCCTCAGCGGCTGCAGCAATGACCTCGGCCTGCGGACGGGACTTGATCCGTCTGGCCGGCGGTGGCGCGTGACGGAGCTGAAACGAGCCGCCCCGCACCGTGGCTGCTGCTACTATCTCGAAGTAGTCCTCGGGCTTGAAGTCGCGGATTTCCAGTTCGCGGCGGCACACGATCGCCAGGGTCGGTGTCTTGACGCGGCCGATGCCAATGACCCCTTTCACCCCGGCCGGGACCAGGGCCTTGGTTGCTGCTCGCGTCAGGGAGAGATTGAAGATCTGGTCGGCCTGCTGGCGGGTCACGGCGGCGGCGTAGAGGTGCCGGTACTCGGAGTTCGGTTTCAGGTTCGAGAAGGCTTGCCGCAGGGTCGTCGGGTCCTGGGCGGTGAAGATCGCCCGTAGCACCTCGCCCTTGAACTTGACGTGCTCCAGGATCTCCTGGCCGATGAGCTGGCCCTCGCGGTCGCAGTCGGTCGCGATGATCACGCGCGAGGCGCTCTTCAGGGCCTGCTGGATGACCTTGAACTTGGCAGGCTTGTTGCCGCTGCGATCGAGCTTGGTCGGATAGAGGCCCTCAGGCTTGAGTAGGGCAAAGGACCATCTCTGCCAGGCTGGATCGACCTCCTCGGGCTCTGCCAGTCGCAGCAGATGACCTTCGGCCGGCAGGATTTGCCCCAGGCGGTCACCGACCGCGGCCCGGATGTCGCGCGCCTGACTGCCTTTCTCAGCGATGATCACGGTCTTCATCGAGGACATTATCACTCATCTTACCAGGGCAGCTTGCCGTCTCTGCAGGACGTCGTAACAGACCAAGACGCCGAGTGCGACTAACCGGACGTGTCTTTTGGAAAAGATCGATCCGCGAACACGAGAGGCCCATCACCGGCACGAGACGCCCGACACACCGTCTGCTTCACGAGCTCGGCCGCCGGGCGCGGCACGTCATGCTCTACGAGGAAGTCAGGCGGCGGCACGCCGCCGGCGAGAAGCCGCTCGCGATCGGCCGGGCGACGGGCCTCACGGTCGGGACGGTGCGCAAGTACGCCTGCGCCGAGAGCTTC
>DATHAU010000607.1:0-4926 GCA_035296545.1 Microvirga sp. | reverse complement strand
ATTCTTCTAAGGGAAAAGGGTGACGCGCATGTCTCTCCGGATCACCCTGGCGGGCGCGACCGGCTGGGTCGGCAAGGCCCTCGTGGCGGCCATCGCGGCTTCCGACGATCTCGTGCTGGCGGGAGCCGTCAGCCGCAGCGCCGCCGGCCGGGACGCGGGCGAGGCGGCGGGGCTGCCCCGCCTCGGGGTTGCGATCAGCGCAAGCCTGGAGGAGGCCCTGCGCCAGCCCTCCGACGTGGTAATCGACTACACCAAGCCGGATGCCGTCAAGGCTCATGCGCTCCTGGCGCTGGCGCAGGGGCGACACCTGGTGATCGGCACCTCGGGCCTCGGCGCCCAGGATTACGCCGAGATCGACCGGGTTGCGCAGGAGGCCGGGCTCGGCGTTCTGGCGGCGGGCAATTTCTCCGTCACGGCGACGCTCCTGCGCCGCTTCGCCCTGGAGGCGGCCCGCTACGTGGCCGATGTGGAGATCATCGACTACGCCTCGGCCAAGAAGCCCGATACCCCCTCGGGCACCGCGCGGGAGCTGGCCGAACTCCTGAGCGAGGCCCGGCAGGCCGCCACCTCCAGGCCCGTGGACGAGCTGACAGGGGTGCGCGAAACCCGCGGCGGCGCGCTGGGCGCGGGGCAGCCGGTCCAGGTCCATTCCCTGCGCATGCCGTCCTTCGTGCTGTCCTGCGAGGCGGTGTTCGGCGCCGACAACGAGCGGCTCATCATCCGCCACGACGCCGGCTCGTCGGCTGCGCCTTACGTGGCGGGCACCCTGCTCGCGGCGCGCCGCGTCGGCTCGTTCACCGGGTTGAGGCGCGGCCTCGACGCCGTGATGGATTGACCCCATGAAACCGCTCGAAGGCCTCAAAGTCCTTGAACTCGCGCGCATTCTCGCGGGCCCCTGGGTCGGCCAGCTGCTCGCCGATCTCGGCGCCGACGTGGTGAAGGTGGAGCGGCCCGGCGCGGGGGACGACACCCGGGGCTGGGGACCGCCCTTCATCGAGGGCCTCGACGGCGAGGATCTCTCGGCGGCCTACTTCCACTCCTGCAATCGCGGCAAGCGCTCCATCGAGGCCGATTTCGAAACCCCCGAGGGGCAGGAGATCGTGCGGGGGCTCGCCGCCCATGCGGATGTGGTGATCGAGAACTTCAAGGTCGGCGGCCTCAAGAAATACGGCCTAGATTACGAGGGATTGAGAGCCGTCAACCCGCGCCTCGTCTATTGCTCCATCACGGGCTTCGGCCAGGACGGGCCCTATGCGGCCCGCGCCGGCTACGACTTCATGATCCAGGGCATGGGCGGCATCATGGACCTGACCGGCGACCCGGAGGGGGAGCCGCAGAAGATCGGCGTCGCTTACGTCGACATTTTCACCGGAGTCTATTCCGTGGTCGGCATTCTCGCCGCCCTGCGCCGCCGGGACCAGACCGGGGAGGGGGCGCATCTCGACATGGCCCTTCTCGACGTGCAGACGAGCGTGCTGGCCAACCAGGCCATGAACTACCTGGCCTCCGGCAAGGCTCCCCGGCGCATGGGCAACGCCCATCCCAACATCGTGCCCTATCAGGTGTTTCCGGTCTCCGACGGCCACGTGATCGTGGCGGTGGGCAATGACGGCCAGTTCGGCCGCTTCCTCACGGTGCTGGGGCGGCCCGACCTCGCCGGGGACGAGCGGTTCAGGACCAATGCCGGCCGGGTGCGCTATCGCACGGACCTCGTCCCTGTCCTAACGGAACTTACCCTCAGGTTTTCCCGGGACGCCCTGCTGTCGGCCCTTGAGGCGCAAGGGGTTCCGGCCGGGCCCATCAACACGGTCGGGGATGTTTTCGCCGATCCGCAGGTGGTGGCGCGGGGCATGAGGATCGACCTTCCCTCGGCGGCCGCCAGGGGCGGGGCGATCCCGTCCGTCCGCTCGCCCATCGTGCTCGACGGCGAGCCCATGGCGGCGGCCCGCCCGTCGCCGCGCCTAGGGGAGCATACGGGGGAGGTGCTGAACGATCCGTCGTGGATGGGTTGATGCAAAACAGGAATGAAGGGGGTTGGTAGGCGCCTTCCATTTTATGTGGAAGAAGCCTGGTGGGCGATGCCGTTGCTCAGGAGCCTCTCCATGGACTCGAGGATCCGCCGGCGGTCCTCGTCGGAGAAGGGACTGATGTCGTGCATCTCGAAGCTGCTCAGGCCCTCCACCGCCAGCCAGGCCAGGAGGGCGGCGTCCAGGTCCTCGGAGGTCTCCTTCAGGGTGCTCAGGTTCTCCCTGATCACCTGACGGAGCGGGTCCAGGAGGCGGGGGTTCTCGGCGGTGGCCGCCAGCATCCCGTTGGCGATCTCCTTGGTCTTGCCGCAGCAGAACTTGAGAAGGGCCGCCGTGCACAGGCGGGCCTCCAGGTTGCGGCCCGGCGGGGCGTGCTCGCGCAGGGCCTCCCGCTCGGTCGCCACCTGGTCGATCAGGCGCTGGATCATGCCCTGCAGCAACGCTTCCTTAGTGGGAAAGTTGTACAGCAGGCCACCCTTGCTGAGTCCGGCCCGCTCGGCCACCGCATCGAGCGTCAGGCGTCCGGCGCCGATCTCGCTCACGAGTTCCGAGGCGGCGTCGAGGATTTTCTCGCGTGAGCTCTTGCGGCCCCGAACAAATGGAAGCATTGATCACTCTTGAAACTAAACCGTCTGGACGGTATATAAAGGCTCGAACGGCGTTGGCGTCAAGGGCAACTTGCGTTAATGCCGCACCAGTATAACGGCCGAGGCCCGCCGATGGGCCAGGAATCTTTCGGAAAAAGTCATGAAACGGCGAATCGTAGTCAGTCTCGTGTTCATCCTGGCGATCGCGCTCTGCGCGGGCCTGGTATGGTTCAACTTCTTCCGCGACAAGATGATCAAGGACTTCTTCGCCGCCATGAAGCAGCCGGTCCAGGTGGTCACCGCCGCCAAGGTCGAGGCCAGGACCTGGACCCCGAGCATCAGCGCCATCGGCACCGCCAAGGCGGCCAACGGGGTCGAGCTGGCCGTGCAGGTGGGCGGGGTCGTCAAAAGCATCGAGTTCAAGCCCAACCAGCGCATCGAGCGGGGCGCCCTGCTGGTGCAGATCGACGACGCGGTGGACCAGGCGGACCTCGCCAACGTGCAGGCTCAGCTCAAGCTGAGCGAGGCCAATTTCGGCCGCTCCAAGACCCTGGCCTCCCGGGGCTTCGCGGCGGAATCCACCTTCGACCAGACCGAGGCGCAGCTTGCCACCTCCCGGGCCCAGGAGGCCCGGGTGAGGGCGGTCATCGACCAGAAGGCCCTCAAGGCCCCGTTCTCCGGCGTCATCGGCATCTCGCGGATCGACATCGGCCAGTACGTGCAGCCCGGCACCCCGGTGGCGAGCTTCCAGGACCTCCAGTCCATGAAGGTGGACTTCACCGTTCCCGAGCAGCTCGCCGGCGAGATCAGGCTCGGCCAGGAGGTGCGCCTCGGGGTCAGCCAAGCCAACCTGCCGTTCACCGGCCGGGTGACGGGCAAGGACCCGCGGGTCGACCCCAAGACCCGCCTCGTGTCCGTCCAGGCCCTGATCGAGGACAACAAGGACGGGGCGATCCTGCCGGGCCAGTTCCTCCATGTGGAGGTGGTCCTGCCGCCGCAGCCCAACGTGATCACGGTGCCGCAGACGGCGGTGATCACCAGCCTCTACGGGGATTACGTCTACACCATCGAGCCCGAGGACAGGGACGGCCAGCAGGTCCAGGCCGTCAAGCAGGTGTTCGTGAAGGCCGGCCGCCGCCGCGGCGGCGCCCTCGAAATCCTGTCGGGCATCGCGCCCGGCCAGCAGGTGGTCGCCTCGGGCCAGAACAAGCTTCAGGCCGGCGCGGCCGTCAAGGTCGACAACACCATCGATGTGACGAAGGCCGACGCGACCAGGGTCGCGAACGGGCAATAGGCAGCACAGCCATGAGTTTCACGGAACTGTTCATCCGCCGCCCCGTCCTGTCGATGGTGGTGAGCCTCCTGATCCTGCTGCTCGGCGCGCAGGGTCTCATGAGCCTCCAGGTGCGTCAGTACCCGGAGGTGGAGGAGACCACCATCACCATCACGACCGCCTACGTGGGGGCCAGCGCCGACCTGATGCAGGGCTTCATCAGCACGCCGCTCGCCAAATCCGTGTCGAGCGCCGAGGGCGTGGACTACGTCACGTCCCAGAGCCGCCAGGGCCTGAGCACCGTGTCCGTGCGCATGCGCCTGAACACGGACCCCAACGCCGCGCTCACCGAGGTCACGTCCAAGGTGCAGCAGGTTCGCGCCCAGCTCCCGGCCGAGGCCGAGGACCCGGTGATCATGAAGGGCACGGGCCAGACCTTCGCCCTCATGTACATCACCTTCGGCAGCACGGAGATGAACCCCGAGCAGGTGTCGGAATTCCTCACCCGCGTGGTGCAGCCGCGCTTCGCGACCCTGGAGGGCGTCGGCAACGCCGAGATCCTCGGCGGGCGCGACTTCTCCATGCGCGTCTGGCTCGACCCGGTGCGCCTTGCGGCGCTCAGCGTGACCGCGGGCGACGTGGTGGCGGCGATCCGGGCCAACAACTTCCTGGCGGCTCCCGGCAAGACCCAGAGCGAGTTCGTGGCCTACCGGCTCGAGATGCAGACCACGTTCCAGACGCCCGAGACCTTCGGCACCCTGCCGATCCGCTCCAACGGCGACCAGGTGGTGCGCCTGCGCGACGTGGCCGACGTGGAGCTGGGCCCCGAGAGCGTCGACACCAAGGTCAGCTTCAACGGCCAGCAGGGCACCTTCATCGGCATCGTGCCGACCCCGGCGGCGAACCCGCTGACCGTGGCCGACGCGGTGACCAAGGCCATCAATGACATCCGGCCGACCCTGCCCAAGGGCATGACGGTGGAGATCGTCTATGACGCGTCGAGCTTCATCTCGGCCTCCATCGAGGAGGTGTTCAAGAC
>DATHAU010000606.1:0-5381 GCA_035296545.1 Microvirga sp. | reverse complement strand
AGCACAACGCGGTGTCTCCTCTCGAGCGCCGCGTTTTGTGTTTGGGTTCCTGGTTGAAGGAACCTTGCACCCTTTGCCAGGATCGCCCGCGATCCTGGCCCACACTGGCGCGGGGTGGAGCAGCCCGGTAGCTCGTCAGGCTCATAACCTGAAGGTCACAGGTTCAAATCCTGTCCCCGCAACCAAACCACGGACTGTCGAGATAAACCCCCGAAGGGCTCCGCCTTCGGGGGTTTTTGCTTGCGGCGCTGCCCTGGATGGGGGCTGAGCAGATCGGCACGCTACGACAATGCGTCTCGGAATGCCGAGGTCCGACGGATCCGCAGGTGAGATCCTCCTGGATCGGTATGTGCGGCACCGCCCGCGGTGCCGCACATGCCCTGACTGTGGGTCCATTTGCCTCCTATCTGCTACTCCTCGCGGAATGCCTTCGCCATATTGTCCGCTACCGGCTTGGTGAGGTAGGAGAACACGGTGCGGTATCCCGTTTGGATCAGTCCTTCCACCGGCATGCCCGGCACCAGCTTGAGCGCGCCGAGCCGCTCCCGCTCCCCTTCCGCGAAGGCCACCCGCACCGGGTAGAATTGCTGACCGGAGCGCTGATCCGTCACCAGATCGGCTGCGATCAAACTCACCTTGCCCTTGAGCTCCGGCGTGGTCCGTTGATTGAACGCCGAGAGGCGCAGCACCGTGTCCAGGCCGGGCTGGAGCTGATCGATGTCCTGAGGCGAGACCTTCACCTCGATGGAGAGCTCATCGGACTCGGGAACGATCAGCATCAAAGGCTCGCTGGCGTTGATGACGCCGCCGACCGTGTGGACGACCGACTGATGCACGAGGCCGTCCTGAGGCGCCCGGATGTCGATGCGCTTCAACTGGTCTTCGGCCGTGATCTTGCGCTCTACGAATTCGGAGATCTTGGCCTGAACCTCGCGCAGCTCCTTGGACACCTCACTTCGAAGATCCTGTTCGATCTGGAAGATCTGAAGCTCGGTCTCGCTGATGCGTCCCTTCGCCTGCGCGACATTCGAGATGAGTTGGCCCCGCTCGCCGCGCAGACGCGTCTCCTCGCGCCTGAGAGCGGTCACCCGGGTAATGGGAACGAGGTTCTTGCGCCATAATTGTTCGACGCCCGTCAACTCATCCTGGATCAGCTTGATCTCGTCGCCTTTCGCGGAGGCCTGCAGGTTGAGGCCGTCGATCTGCTCCTGCAGCTGCGCAATGCGCTCCTTGAGCTGCGCCTTCTGGCCTGCCCTGGCTTCCCTCCGGGTCTCGAACAGGCGGTTTTCGCCTTGCAGCAATCCTGCGAGCTCCGGCTCGTGGACGCGGCCTCGCAATGCGGGAGGGAACGCCACCTGAGCCATTCCGTCCCGCTCTGCTTCGAGGCGGGCCTGGCGGGCGGCAAGCTCGTCCAGGCTCTTGGAGACCATCGCAAGATTGGCGCGCGCCACCGTCTCGTCGAGCCGGATCACAACGTCCCCGGCCCGTACGCGATCGCCGTCGCGGGCGTAGATCTCACCCACCACGCCGCCGGTCGGGTGCTGGACTTTCTTGACGTGACTGTCCACCACGATAGAGCCGGGAGCAACGACCGCTCCGGACAGCTCCGTCACCGCCGCCCAGCCGCCGAGCCCGCCGACGAGAAAGAATGCGGATGACATGGCCAGCAGCGTGTGGCGGCGGATCGAGCTGCGGGCATTCGACTTCGAGAGGATTTTCATGACGCGACTCCAAGTCCATCGACCATTTTCAACGGGGAAGCAGAGGGAACCCTTGGCTCCGGAGCCGGAGCCGCCGGCACTGAACGCAGCACCTTGCTGAGAATCTCGTCCTTGGGCCCGAAACTCTTGACGCGCCCCTCCTCCATGACGAGCACCAGATCGACGCCGGCAAGGGCGCTGGGCCGATGGGCGATCACCACGACGATCCCTCCCCGCTCCCTGATGCCGACGATGGCGGCCGTCAGCGCCTGCTCTCCCTCGTTGTCGAGGTTCGAGTTCGGCTCGTCGAGCACCACGAGGAACGGATTCCCGTAGAGTGCGCGGGCCAGGGCAATGCGCTGCCGCTGACCGCCTGACAGGGCCGCTCCCGCCTCCCCCACCTGCGTTTCGTAGCCGTCCGGCAGCTGCAGGATCATCTCGTGGACGTTCGCCGCCCTGGCTGCGGCAATGATCTCCTCGGAACTCGGATCGCGATCGAAGCGCGCGATGTTCTGAGCCACCGTTCCGGCGAAGAGCTCGACATCCTGCGGCAGGTAGCCGATATGGCGGCCGAAATCCTCCGGTATCCATTGCTCGATGGCGGCGCCATCCAGTCGGACCTTGCCGCGCCAGGTCGGCCATACGCCTACGATCATGCGGGCGAGCGAAGACTTGCCCGAGGCGCTGGGGCCGATGATGCCCAGCCCGCTGCCCGACTTCAGATCGAAGGATACGTCCTGGACGGCGAACCTCTGCCCGCCCGGCGCTCCCGTTCCGGCGTTCTCAACCGCCAGAAGCGTGCGAGGCGCAGGGAGCTTCAGCGGGTCCTCCGGCCGCGAATGGGCCTCGAGAAGGGTCTTGAGCCTGCGCCAGCCGTGGCGGGCGCTCACGAAGCCCTTCCAGTTGGCGATGGCCAATTCAACCGGCGCCAGGGCCCGCGACGTCAGGATCGAGCTGGCGATCATGATGCCGCCCGTGGCCTGTCCGTCGATCACCAGATAGGCCCCGACCGCGAGAACGGCCGATTGCAGAAGCATCCGCAGGACCTTCGACATTGCGCCGAAGCCGCCTGCCACGTCCGACGTCCGTTGCTGGTGGGCGAGATACTCGGCGTTCGCCTCGCCCCAGCGCACACCGATGCGCTGCGCCATTCCCATGGCATGAACCACCTCCGAGTTCCGACGGGCTCCATCGGAGATTCCATTTCGGAGCATGGCCGCGCTCACGGCCGCTTTCGACGCCTTGCGGGTCAAGAGCTCCGTCAGCAGCGTGATCGCCACGAGGACGATGCCGCCGCCAAGAGCTACGACACCGAGCCACGGATGGAACGCGAAGCATATGAAGAGGTAGAGCGGCATCCAGGGAAGGTCGAACAATGCGGACGGACCGCCGCCGGCCAGAAACGCTCTCAACTGGTCGAGGTCGCGCAAGGGCTGCTGCCCGTCGCCTTCGACACGACCCTTGAGAGGCGCCCGGAGCTGACTCTGGAAGACCTCCTGGCTCAGATCCTCGTCCAAAGCCGCCCCGACACGAGCCAGAATCCGGCCGCGAACCATGTCGAAAAGGCCCTGAAAGAGATAAAGCACCACGATGATGATGGAGAGGCCGACGAGGGTCGGTATGCTCTGACTGGGGAGAACCCGGTCGTACACCTCCATCATGAAGATCGAGCCGGAAAGATACAGCACATTGATCAAGCCGCTCAGCATGGCCACGCTCAGGAAGGCGCCGCGACAGGAAGCCATGATGCTGAGACGTTTTTTGGGGGAACTGGTCATTGACGTTGCCTCGGATTTGCGGCGGTTCGGTGCTTCGGTCTGCCCTGAGAGCACTCGCGTATTCTGTTTAGTGATCCCGCCGGGAGCGCTTGGGGGCTGATGCTCCCGGCGGGGCCACGCCGATCTCAGGCGGACTTCATCAGAAGATGAAGTCGTTGCCGTCGAGATCGGATGCCTGGACACCCTTGAGGACAAGGATGTCGGAGCCGTGCAGGATGACGGCGTCTTCGCCGACCTGGCTCATGTTCAGGTCCGATGTGCTCTTCACCCCGGAGAGGTTGCTCACGTCGACCTTGTCCTGGCCCGAGCGGAAGTCGGCTACCGTGTCCCAGCCGCTTCCCTTCCCGAAGACGAACACATCCTGCCCTGAGTTGCCGTAGAGCGTGTCATTGCCGGATCCTCCGTCGAGCCTGTCGTCGCCGGACCCGCCATGGAGCTTGTCTTCGCCGGACCCGCCATAGAGCCTGTCATCGCCACCCTTGCCTTTGAGCACGTCGTCGCCGGACTTGCCCTTGAGCACGTTCTCACCGGCATTGCCCGTGAGGGTGTTGTCGAGCCTGTTGCCTGTGCCGTTAAGGTCCTCCGAACCGGTAAGCACGAGCTTCTCGACGTGCGTCCCGGAGAGCGAGTAGGACACGCTGGCTTTGACGGTATCGATGCCATGGCTCCGACCCTCATAGACCCGGTCGCCGCGATCATCGACGATGTAGGTGTCGTTGCCGCGCCCGCCCCACATCTTGTCGGCCCCGTCGCCGCCATCGAGACGGTCGTGGCCGTCCCGACCCTTGAGACGGTCGTTGGCATCGTCGCCGTAGAGCCGGTCGTGGCCGCGGCCGCCGGTCAGCGATACCGGTGCAGGCTTCTCGACCATGATGGTCACCGTGCCTTCTGTGGCGCCGCCCTGACCGTCCGCCACCGTGTAGGAGAAGGAAGCCTCGCCGGTGAAGCCGGCTTTGGGCTTGAAGGTGATGGTGCCGTCGGGATTGAGAACCGCCTTGCCGTGCTCGTCCTCGTCGATATCGACGAGGGAGAGCGTCCCGCCGTCGGGATCGACGTCGTTGGCGAGCAGCTGAGCGACCGTCAGGGTGAGAGCTTCTCCCTTCTTGATCGTGAAGTGCTCCCCAGTGACGACGGGATCCTGGTTGTCAGCGGTCTCGTCGTCGCCGTCATCGTCCTTTTCATGCTTCTTGAGAATGGGGTTCCCATTGCTCGCGTAGGTGACCGAATGAGTGGCGCTCTTCCAGGTCACCGTGCCGTTGGCGTTGACGATCTTGGCGTAGTCATCGACGTCCAGCCCCGGGGCCAGCTCGATCACGTCCTGATCCCTCAGCGTTCCGACGATGGTGTCGTTGCCGCCGTTGGACTTGAACACGATCCGGTGCGCCGACTGCAGCGACGTGATGTCCACCGTGTCATCCCCGGCATGGCCGTCGACCGTGATGGTGCTGAAGTTCAGGCTCGTCCCGTTGAAGTTCCCGATGACCTGGATCGTGTCGCCATTGCTGCTGCCACCGTCAGGTTGGTTGGGGTTGTTGCCGTTGTTTGCAGTAGTATTCAGAAAGTTGACACTGATCTCCTCGATGTTGTCGAGCTCGGCGATGATGTTCGCATTGGTAACGGCGCCGCCAGGTCCGTTGGTGTTTCGGGTCACGACGATTTCGGTCGTCTCGCCCAACCCCGTGAGGCCGGCAGTGACCGCCGCCGCTCTCGTGTAGATCCGGAAGACCTCTGGACCTCCCACGCCAGAAAGCCGGTAAGTGTCGGCACCGACGCCGCCATCAATGAAGTCACGGCCTTCATTGCTGACTTGGTCGATGAAGTCGTTGCCGTCGCCGCCGTTGACAGTGTCGTTACCTGCCCCGCCGTTGAGGGTATCGACGCCGTCGCCGCCGTTGACAGTGTC
>DATHAU010000605.1:0-3853 GCA_035296545.1 Microvirga sp. | reverse complement strand
GATCAGGCGCTTGATGGCGAAGAAGGTGCGCGACGGGTTCGTGACCGCCTGGCGCTTGGCCGGCTGGCCGACGAGGCGCTCGCCTTCGTCCGTGAAGGCCACGATGGACGGGGTCGTCCGCGCGCCTTCGGCGTTCTCGATTACTTTCGGTTGCGCGCCTTCCATGACGGCGACGCAGGAATTGGTGGTGCCGAGGTCGATACCAATGACCTTACCCATGGCGGGATCCCTCACTTTCAAGCAGACCGCCGAGCCCAAAAAGCAGCTCGGCCCATGGCTTATGTTGATGACTGAAAACAGGCCCGCCCCAAGCTGAGGCGTTTCCTGTCCTGGCGCTGATATAAGAAGGGGTGCGAAGCGCCGCAAGACAATCGGTGCGGCCTTGTTGGCCCTATTGCATGAGCGTCCGCCCCTGTTGCAGGACTGCAATAGGGGTAAGTGGCTGAAACCTCTCGGCTTCCCGAGGGCCGGAAATCAGGGCTTTTCCGGCGCAACCCTCCTCCCGCGGGAGGGCAGAACGGGCATGGAGCTTGCGATCCCCGGCGACGCCAGGGCCGGGACAGGATCGATCATCCCTCTTGAAGGCTCCTGCCGACCTGGCCCAAACTGACATTCGCAACCGGGCGGACGGAGGAAAGAGGATGACCGAAAGGGCGCCGAAGGCAACAGGGACGGCCGCCGGGCAGGATACGGGGAAGGTGAAGCTTCTCTCGGGCGGCAACCCTCAGATCGCGAAAGCCGACGGCGACGCCCCCGTGCAGGCCTATATCGCGGCCATGCCGGGCTGGAAAAGCAGCGTCGGGCGCCGCCTCGACGCGCTCATCGAGCGCACCGTTCCCGGCGTGCGCAAGGCCGTCAAGTGGAACTCGCCCTTCTATGGCGTCGAGGGCCGGGGCTGGTTCCTCAGCTATCACTGCTTCACCACATACGTCAAAGTGACGTTCTTCCGGGGCGCGTCCCTGAACCCCCTTCCCCCCGGCCCGTCCAAGGACAAAGACACCCGCTACCTGGACATCCGCGAGGACGATCCCTTCGACGAGGACCTCGTGGCGAGCTGGATCCGGCAGGCGTCCGGGCTGCCGGGGTGGGTTCCGTAGGGACGGCCTCCCGGTTTCGGCATTCAGGCACCAGGGCTGGGCGGCGTTACTCGGCTGGCATCATCTTCTGCCATCAACCGCCTGATGCGGCATCACTCCCACCCAAGCCTCTCCCCGCCTCCCATCCCAAAATCGCCTGCTTGCGGGTGAGCCCCCAATGGTAGCCCGTCAGCGCCCCGGAGCGGCCGAGCACCCGGTGGCAGGGGACCACGAAGGAGACCGGGTTTTTTCCCACCGCCGCCCCCACGGCCCGGCAGGCGGCCGGCTTGCCGATATGGCGGGCGATGTCCGAATAGGTGGTGGCCCGGTCGCGGGGGATGCGCAGCAGGGTCTGCCAGACCCGCACCTCGAAATCCGTGCCGATGAGCACGACCCGGAGCGGCTGCTCCGCCTGCCATTGCGACGGGCTGAAGATGCGCCGGGCGAGCGGCGCGGTGGCGGCCGCGTCCTCCAGGTACTCGGCCCTCGGCCAGCGCCGGGTCATGTCGGCCAGCGCCGCCGCCCGGTCGCCGTCGTCCACGAAGCCCAGCCCCGCCAGCCCCCGCTCGGTGGCGACCAGGATCGCCTCGCCGAAGGGGGAGGGGTGGAAGCCGAAGCGCATCGTCAGGCCTAAGCCTCCCGCCTTGAAGTTGCCCGGCGTCATGGCCTCGTGGGTGACGAAGAGGTCGTGCAGCCGGCCCGGCCCCGAGAGCCCCACCTCGTAGGTGGCGTCGAGCACGCTGGCCGAGGAGGCCAGCAGCGCCTTGGCGTTGTCGAGGGTGATGGCCTGGAGGAAGGCCTTCGGGCTCAAGCCCGCCCAGCGCCGGAAGAGATGATGCACATGGGTGGTGGAGAGCCCCACATGGTCCGCAATGGCCTCAAGCGACGGCTGCTCGCGCCAGCGCTCGGAGATGAACGCGATGATGCGGCGCACCCGCTCGTAATCCCCATGGGGCTCGTCGAGCATGACCGGGACGGCGGGTTCGATGGCGATCTTGCGCAGGGTGTCGAGCATGGCGGTGATCCTTCGTTGCGGATCATCTTAAGGGTCCAGGGGTGGAGCGACACCCGATTTCTGCGGCGCTCCCCTCAGGCCGAGGAAATCTGCTTGTGGAAATAGGTGGTGTCGCACAACCCGCCCCGGGGCCACAGGGCGTAGTTCGGGATCACGCCCACCCGCTGCCAGCCGAGGCGGGCATAGAGGCGCTCGCCGTCGCTGCCGGTGACGGTGTCGAGCACGAGCACGGTCTTGCCCGCTCTCCGGGCGGCCTCCTCGGCCCCTTGCATGAGGGCTGCGCCGATCCCCTGCCGGCGCGCCCGGCGGTGGACGAGCATCTTGGAGATGTCGGCCCGGTGCGGCTGGTTCTCCGGCTGGCGGAGCACCACCTGCACGGTGCCGACGATCCCGCCCGCCCGGTCCTCGGCCACCAGCAGGATGCGCTCGCCCGCGGCGACCCCCTCGGCCACCCCCTGCCAGAACCCGTCCGCCCGCTCCTGCGACAGGGGGGCCATGAAGCTCACCGACGCGCCGCCCTCGACGCAGTCGATCAGCACCGCCGACAGGGCGCCGATCCGCTCCCGGGCTTCGTGCGGGAGCAGGGCTCGGACGGTCACGGGCTCGCTCATGGAAGGCTCCTCATCGTTGCGGGCCCGGCCCGCCCATGATCGGCGGCAAGCGCCACCAGATAGCGGGCCGGCCGGGCGGCGGAATTGCGGAAAACCACCGGCCGGTCGAGGCGCATGGAGAGGCAGTCCCCCTCGGCCAGTCGATATGTCTCGTCGCCCAGGGTCAGGGCGATCTCCCCCTCGATGATCCAGATCTGCTGGCTCACGCCCACGGGCCGCTGGGCCGTGTCGTAGGCCACATGGGCGCCTGCCGGCAGGATCACCTCGACCAGCTCGATGGGGGAGGGAAAGCCGGGGGCGGAGAGGTTGCGGCGGACATAGCCGCTGCTCGGGTCGCGCCAGGTGCGCTGGTCGGCGCGCCGCGCGAGGGGAGACGCGCCCGCATCCTCCCGCGCGGCGAACAGGGACGCGAGGGTCACGCCGAGGCCCGCCGAGAGCCGGTCGAGCACCGCGGCGGTGGGGCTGCTCTCCCCGCGCTCGATCAGGGAGATCATGGACCGGCTCACCCCCGTGCGCTCCGCCAGAGCGTCGAGGGTCAGGCCGCGCTCCGCCCGCAGGTCGCGAAGGCGTGCGGCGAGATGGGCGTTGAGGTCCGGGCTTTCCATTAAACTAGATTGCTTCTCCAGTATAATGGAGTCAAGGCCTCTCCGTAGTGGAGGCAACTTAATTTAATTACATTTCTGGCCCTGGGCGCTAAGCTGGCTTAGCTTGTGTGAACCCGATCCCCGGCTGCCAATGTGGCTGTGGGTTCCATCTCCAAGGCAGCGCCATGGCATCCCCAGAGTTCAAGCGTTTTGAAGAGAGCTTCCTCGACAACCCGAGTTCATCGGTCATGGACGGTCTCGATATGGATGCTCTGCTCTCGCTCCAGGGAGCCGAGCGCGAGCGCGCGGAGGCCGTCCTCCTTCAACGGCTCGACGAGGACGACATGCGCGCCATTATCGGGCTGGGCGCGCTACGCTCGCCCCGTGCCAAGCCAGGCCTGGAACGCATCTTTCACAAGGTGCGGGGCGAAGCGCAGGGCATTCAGGATCTGCAACTCGTGGAGACGTCGCGTGCGCTGTGGCGCATTGCCCCCGACCAGCGCTGGCTCGGCGCGGTCCTAGACGTGCTTCGGGGCTCTACGTTCGAGCAAAACCGCCACGCCGCTG
>DATHAU010000604.1:0-7741 GCA_035296545.1 Microvirga sp. | reverse complement strand
GCGGACGGCTCCAAGCACGTGGCCAAGCTCGGGCGCTACCCGCTGCCGATCGAGGTCGTGCCCTTCGGCCTCACGGCGGTGGAGCGGTCCATCGCCAGGCTGCTCGACAGCCTGGGCGCCAGCGGCGGCATGGCGCTCCGGCGCGCCGCCGACGGGGCTCCCTACGTCACCGACGGGGGGCATTTCATTCTCGACGCGCATCTCGGGCGCATCGACAAACCGAACGTGCTCGCCTCGACGCTCAACAACATCCCGGGCGTCGTCGAGCACGGTCTTTTCATCGGCCTTGCCACCGGGGCGATCTTCGCCACCGGGGAGGGGCTTGTCGAACTCGGTCAGATCCGGCCATAAGCCTCAACGTTGGAGTTCCACCCCATGATCCGTAATGTCCCCCGTCTGGCTGCGGCCTCGGTCGCGCTGTTCATGCTCGCCGGCCCGGTTTTCGCCCAGCAGCCCCAGCCGAGCCCCAGCCACCTGAACGTGGCCCGCGAGGTCGCCGTCAGCTCCGGCATGACCCGCTCCTTCGACGCCATGACCGAGCCGCTCCTGGCGCGGCTGCAGCAGATGAACGTGACCCGCCCTGAAATCAGGACCGACCTCGATCAGGTGGTGAATCTGATCCGGCCGGAAGTCGAGCAGAAGAAGCAGGCGATGGTCGACAAGGCCGCCCGCGCCTTCGCGAGCCGGCTGACCGAGGCGGAGCTGAAGGACATCGCCGCCTTCTACAGGTCCGCGGCCGGCGTGAGATATGTGGAGACCCAGCCCGTGGTCCTCGACGATGTGGTCAGCGATCTGGCGCTCTGGGCGCAGGAGCTGTCGGAGTTCATCATCACCCGCGCCCGGGCCGAGATGGGCAAGCGCGGCCACCAGCTGCAGTAACCCCTTCGGCACCGCCTGCAGGAAACGAAAAAGGCCCGGAAACCAGGCCTTTCCTTTTGCGCGCTAATCCTCCGCCGCCCTGAACCGCCCGAGGCCCTTCATGACGAAAGGCAGGATCAGGGCGACGAGGGCGATGAGGAGCAGCGTGGCCGAGATCGGGCTCTGGAGCAGGACCATGGGATCGCCGAGGCTGATCGAGAGCGCCCGGCGAAGCTGGCTTTCGGCGATGGGGCCCAGGATTAGGCCGACCACCACGGGAGCGATCGGGAAATCGAAACGCCGCATCAGGAAGCCGAGCACGCCGAAGATCGTCAACATGACGAGTTCGACAGGCGAAGGCTGGGCCGCGATGGTCCCCATGGTGGCGAAGACCAGGATGCCCGCATAGAGCCAGGGCTGGGGGATCGCCAGGAGACGAACCCAGAGACCCACCAGGGGAAGGTTCAGCACCAGCAGCATGCCGTTGGCGATGAACAGGCTCGCGATGAGGCCCCAGACCAGATCGGGCCTTTCGGCGAAGAGCAGGGGCCCCGGATTGAGGCCGTATTGCTGGAAGCCCGCCAGCAGCATGGCGGCGGTGGCGGAGGTGGGCAGGCCCAGGGTCAGGAGCGGCACCAGGGTGCCGGCGGCCGAGGCGTTGTTGGCGGCCTCCGGACCGGCGACGCCTTCGATGGCGCCCTTGCCGAACTGCTCCGGGTACTTCGTCAGCCGCCTCTCGGTCGAGTAGGACAGGAAGGTGGGGATCTCCGCGCCCCCGGCCGGAAGAGCCCCGATGGGAAAGCCGAAGGCGGTTCCGCGCAGCCACGGCTTCCAGGAGCGGCTCCAGTCCTCCCCGGTCATCCAGAGGGAGCCGCGCACCGCCTCGAGCTTCTCCTCGTGGACATGGCGGCGGGAGGCCACATAGAGCGCCTCGCCCACGGCGAAGAGCCCGACCGCCAGGGTCGTCACCTCGATGTTGTCGTAGAGTTCCGGCACGCCGAAGCTCAGCCGGGACTGGCCGGACAGGATGTCGATGCCCACGAGGCCGAGGGTCAGGCCGACGAACAGGCTCGTCAGCCCGCGCACGGGGGAGTCGCCGAAGGTGGCCGACACGGTGACGAAGGCCACGCACATGAGGGCGAAGTAATCCTCGGGGCCGAAGCTGACGGCGATATCCACGAGATAAGGGGCCAGGAGGGTGAGGCCGAGGGTGGCGATGGTGCCCGCCACGAAGGAGCCGATGGCTGCGGTGGCGAGCGCCGGGCCGCCGCGGCCGGCCTTGGCCATGAGGTTGCCCTCGAGGGCGGTGGCCATGGAGGCGCTCTCGCCCGGGGTGTTGATCAGGATCGCCGTGGTGGAGCCCCCATACATGCCGCCGTAATAGATGCCCGCGAACATGATGATGGAGCCCGCAGGATCCAGCTTGAAGGTGATCGGCAGGAGCAGGGCCACCGTCAGGGCCGGACCGATGCCGGGCAGAACGCCCACGGCGGTGCCGAGAAGAACGCCCACGAGGGCAAACAGCAGGTTCATCGGCTGGACGGCCACGGCCAGGCCGCCGGCAAGGGACGCGAAGGCTTCCATGGCGGGCCTCAGAGCAGGCGTTCGAGGGGCCCGGTGGGCAGGGTCAGGGTGAGGAGCTTCGCGAAGAGCAGGTAGACGAGAACGGCGATCGCGGCTCCGATCGCAAGATCCGTCAGGAAGGCCCGGCGTCCGAAGGCCGTGGAGGTGGCGGCGAACAGCAGGGCGGTTCCGATCATGAAGCCGCCGCCGAACCTGACGAGGACGATCAGGCTGGCGAGGCCGCCCAGGATCAGAACGATCGGCTTCCAGTCGAGGCTGTCGCGGCTCGGGAGATCGCCGCGGAAGGCTCCGATGGCGTTGCCGATGGCCAGGAGGGTAAGGCCGATCGACACGACAACAGGCATGACCTTCGGGCCGAGGTCGTAGGGAGACAGGATCTGGAGCTTGGTCATGTCCCACCAGACCAGTCCCGCCAATGCGAGAAGGGCGAGGGCGATGATGAGCCCTGCCACGTCGATGCGCCGCTGCCGAGATGAAATCATGGCGATTCCCGAAAAAAGAAGCGCCGCGCCTGAGGGACGCGACGCTTCGCAGGTCATTCTAGGATGAAGCTTACGACTTCACCAGTCCCACGGCGGTGAGCACCTCCTTGGTGCGGCCCTGCTCCTCGGCCAGGATCTTGGCGAAGGCGTCCCCCGACACATAGGCGTCTTCCCAGCCCTTCTGCTTCAGGATGTCCTGCCATTCCTTGGACTTGGCGAGGCGGTCCATGGCGTCGGTCAGGGCCTTCTTCTGGTCGGCCGAGATGCCCGGAGGAGCGACCACGGCGCGCCAGTTGGCGATTTCCAGATCCACGCCCTGCTCCTTGATCGAGGGCACGTCCACATTCGGCGTCTTGGTGGGCGAGGTCAGGCCGATGAGGCGCAGCTTGCCCGCCTTCACCTGGCTTTCGAACTCGCCGTAGCCGGAGATGCCCGCCGTCACCTTGCCGCCCAGGATGGCCGCCAGCGCCTCGCCGCCGCCCGAGAAGGGGATGTAGTTGATCTTGGTGGGGTCGGCTCCCGCGGCCTTGGCGAAGAGCGCCGCCGCGATGTGGTCGACGCCGCCGGCCGAGCCGCCGGCCCAGGTGACCTTGGACGGGTCCGCCTTGATGGCCGCCGCAAGGTCCTTGGCGTCCTTGATCGGAGAATTGGCCGGAACCACGATCGCCTCGTATTCCGTCGTCAGGCGGGCGATGGGGGTCGTCTGGTCCAGGGTGATGGGCGACTTGTTGGTGAGAAGAGCGCCCACCATCACGTAGCCCATGACCATGAGCTGGTTGCCGTCGCCCTTGGAGTTGTTGACGAGCTGGGCGATGCCGATGGAGCCGCCGGCTCCCGGAACGTTGGTGACCTGCGCGCTCTTGGCGATGCCGGACTGGCTCAGGGCCTGCTGCATGGAGCGGGCGGTCTGGTCCCAGCCGCCCCCGGGCGCCGCCGGGGCCATGATCTTCAGTTCCATCTGGGCCATGGCCGACGTGGCCAAGCCCAGAACGGCCGCCGCGGCCAGCGCGCCGCGCCAGAGATTCTTGCGGTATCGGCTCATCGTGTTTCCTCCATTGACGCTGATATGACCTTGAGAGCGTTCTGGTCAGACCGTAAAGGCGGATTTGAAGAGCGGCAAGCGCTTGGTTCTTTATCCCTGTTGAACCTTGGCGTATGAGCCCTGGCATGAGCACCTTGGAAATGGCACCTGCCGGCAGCGCGATCACCGGCCACCGGCTGCGGCTGGCGGAAGGGCTGTGGCGCGCGGCGATCGTGGCCCTGGCCCTGATGCCGGTCGGCATGGCCATCGCCCATCGCTCCAGCCCGGTCTTTCTCGCCGCGAGCGCCCTTTTCTCCCTGGGAGCCGTGGCTGTCGAGGGGCGGCTGCGCCAGGTGTCCCGCGAGGGCGTCTCCGCCCTGGCCTCGCCCCTGGGAGCGGCGGTTCTGGCGTTCTTCGCCTGGGGGCTCGCCTCCGTCGGCTGGAGCGAGTTCAAGGCCGTCTCCCTGATGGCCTTCGGGGAGTTCTGGCTTCCCGTCGCGGCCGCCTTCGTTCTGTCCCAGACCCTTGCCTCCCGCATGACCCGCGTGGGCTTCTGGCTGCTCGCGGGCGGCTTCGTCCTCGCCTGCGTCATGATGGTGTTCGAGCTGAGGACCGGGCTCAGCCTCCGGCACGCCCTGGGGCGACGCTCCCACACGTTCATCTTCAACCGCCCGGTGCTGACGCTGCTGGTGCTGGCGCCGCCCCTCGTCGCCTGGTTCCTGGGCCATGTGCGGCATGGCTGGCTCCCCGCGGCCGCCCTTGTGGCGGTCCTGTGCGGAACGGCGCTCGCGTCGGACAGCGGGGCGGCCGTGCTGGGCCTTGTGGTCGCGGGCCTCGCCTTCCCGGCGGCATGGTTCGCGCGCCGCCTCGCCCTGGGCGCGGCGGCGGTCGGGTTTGCGATCGCCCTGATCGGCGCTCCCCTGATCGGGCCCGCCGGCCGCGATTTCATCCCGGCTTCCCTTCACCAGATGATGGCGAAGGGCCATTCCCGCGAGCGGGTGGGCCTCTGGCTCAGCTTCGGCGCGGCGGTGCGCGAGCAGCCCTATCTGGGGGCGGGATTCGGCGTGAGCCCCCGCATCGCCCTGACGGAGACGGCCCGGAAGGTGCCGAAGGAGCAGCGGGCCATGCTGGCCATCGGCCACCCGCACAACGCCGCCCTCCAGATCTGGGTCGAGCTCGGGGCCGTGGGCGTCGCCCTTGCCCTTCTCATGGTGCTGATGCTTCTGCGCGCGGTGGCCCGTCAGCCCCGCATGATGGCGAGCGCGTCCCTGGCCCTGATCGCCGGAGCCGCAACCGTCGCCCTCGTGGGGCATGGAGCCTGGCAGGGGTGGTGGGCAGCCTCCCTTGGAGGGGCCATATTATGGCTGCTCGCCCCCACCAGAACCCGACCGGAGACCAAGCCATGACCCCATTCGATGTTGATCTCTTCGTCATCGGCGGCGGGTCCGGCGGGGTTCGCGCCGCCCGCATCGCGTCCGGCTACGGCGCCAAGGTCATGATGGCGGAGGAGTACCGGGTCGGCGGCACCTGCGTGATCCGCGGCTGCGTGCCCAAGAAGCTCATGGTCTATGCGAGCCGCTTCTCCCACGATTTCGAGGAGGCGGCGGGCTTCGGCTGGAGCCTCGGCGAGGCGAGCTTCGATTGGTCGACCCTGATCCGCAACAAGGACAGGGAAATCGACCGGCTCGAGGGCATCTACCGGATGAACCTCGAAAAGGCAGGGGTCGAGATCGTCGGCAGCCGGGCCGTCATCGAGGACGAGCATACGGTGCGCCTGCTCAAGACCGGGGCGCGGATCCGCGCGCGCTATATCCTGGTGGCGGTGGGCGCCCATCCGACCCTGGAGCCCGTAATCCCGGGGGGCAAACTGGGCATCACCTCCAATGAGGTCTTCCATCTGGAAAGCCTGCCCGAGCGCATCCTGATCGTCGGCGGCGGCTATATCGCGGTGGAGTTCGCCGGGATCTTCGCCGGGCTGGGGAGCCGGGTGACGCTCCTGCATCGGGGCGACAAGCTCCTGCGCGGCTTCGACGAGGACCTGCGCGACGCGCTTGGGGAGGCCTATGCCGGGCGCGGGATCAACCTCGCCCTCGGAAAGACCGTGCATCGCCTCGACAAGACCCGCGACGGCATCGCCGCCACCCTGTCGGACGGCTCGACCCTGACCGTGGACCAGGTTCTCGTCGCGACCGGGCGGCGGCCCAACACCGACGGGCTCGGGCTGGAGCGGGCCGGGATCACGGTGGACGAGGTGGGGGCGATCCCGGTGGACGCCTATTCCCAGACCCTGATCCCCTCGGTCTATGCCATCGGCGACGTGACCAACCGGGCCAATCTCACCCCCATCGCGATCCGGGAGGGGCACGCCTTCGCCGATACGGTGTTCGGGAGCCGGCCCACCATGGTCGACCACGACCTGATCCCCACGGCGGTGTTCTCGACGCCGGAGATCGGGGTGATCGGCTGCAGCGAGGCCGTGGCCCGTTCGGTCTACGGCGAGATCGACGTCTACAGGACCGCCTTCCGGCCCATGCGGGCGACCCTCTCGGGGGCTGCCGACCGGGTCCTGATGAAGCTCATCGTCGACAAGGCCACGGACAAGGTCGTGGGCGTTCACATCATGGGGCACGACGCGGGCGAAATGATCCAGCTCGCAGGGGTCGCCGTCACCATGGGAGCCACCAAGGCCGATTTCGACCGCACCGTCGCGGTCCACCCCACGGCGGCGGAGGAGCTGGTGACCATGCGCTCCCCGGTGGCGGTCAAGCACCCGGTGGCGGTGGGGTGAGACGTCGGAGCGGCGCCAAGGGGGCGATAATTGAGCCTTGTCCATAATGAACAGACGAAATTGACCGCAACGGCGCTCAACAACGTGGCCGTGGCGTTCGTCATTGCCGGCTTCGTCGGGCCCATGGTGGCGGTCGGCTACGGCTCGGCCGCCATGGCAAGAGACGGAATTACCATTGTTGTGAGCATCATTTGGCTTTTTGTCGGGTTTATCCTACATTCCATAGCGAGGTTGATCTTGAGGGACCTGAAACCATGACTCTTCTGGAAGCCTATGTTTACTTTGGCATTCCGGTCATTGCGGTCGCGATGGGGTTCGGCGCCCTTTGGATGTCCCGGCGCGAGAGCCGTCAGCGCCACGCGCGCTGAGGAACATTCCTCCGTTCCAAGATGCAGCTCCAAGATGCAGCGGGCCGCCCTCTTCAGGCGCGGCTTCTCTCCGCACTCGCCTTTTCGATCATGTCGTGTATAGGTGCCGCTTCGTGCCGCTCGTTGCGGTGAACGACAAGGATTTCCAAGCGACACGGGGGATAGTGTCATGACTGAACGGTGGACGCCCAACAGCTGGAGGAGCAAGCCGATCCAGCAGGTGCCGGCTTTTCCGGACCCGGAGGCGCTCGAAGGCGTCGAGCAGCAGCTCGCCGGCTTTCCGCCGCTCGTTTTTGCAGGCGAGGCGCGCAAGCTGAAGCGCACCCTCGCCAAGGTGGCCAAAGGCGAGGCTTTTCTGCTCCAGGGCGGCGATTGCGCCGAGAGCTTCGCCGAGCATTCCGCCGACAACATCCGCGATTTCTTCCGCCTGTTCCTCCAGATGGCGGTGGTTCTCACCTTCGCGGGCGGCTCGCCCGTGGTGAAGGTCGGCCGGGTCGCCGGCCAGTTCGCCAAGCCCCGCTCTTCCGATACGGAAACCCTCGACGGGGTGGAGCTGCCGAGCTACCGCGGCGACATCATCAACGACATCGAGTTCACGCCGGAATCCCGCATTCCGGACCCGCGCCGCCAGATCGAGGCC
>DATHAU010000603.1:0-9699 GCA_035296545.1 Microvirga sp. | reverse complement strand
GATCGCAGACCATGACGGCAACATCGACAACGTGGCCATGAAGCGCCGGACCCAGGACTTCACCGACATGACCATCGACCTGACCGTGTGGGACCTGAAGCACCTCAACGCCATCTTGGCGGAACTGCGCGCCAAGCGCGTGGTGAGCCGCGCGGACCGGGTGACGGACTGACCGGGGTCACATCGACCCGAACGACGGCTTCGCCAGCATGAGCCACAGGATGGCGAGAACCGCGAGGAACGCCGGGATGCCGCAGGCGAACCAGATGCGAAAGAGCCGGTGATACTGCCCCGGCAGGGGCAGGCCTTCCCTTGCCGCAGCCCGGGCGAGATCGCGCATCCGAAGCTGGATCCAGACCACCGGCAGCCAGAACAATCCGGTCAGGACATAAAGGGCGAGGGAGACGAGAAGCCATCCCTCGGTCAAGGGCCAGCCGATCAGAAGGGCCAGTCCCAGGCCGGTGAGCGGCTGCGCGATCACGGCGGTGGCGGTGAAGAGAAGATCCGCGACGACCACCGTTCCGGCCACATGCGCCACGAGGGCGGGCTGACGGGTTCTGTGGGCCATCAGCATGAAGAAGGCGATGCCCGCCCCCGTGCCGAGAAGCACGGTCGCGCCGATCCCGTGAAGCCAGCGCAGGAGGTCGAGGAGTTCCATCAGCGTTCATCCGCGATGGCGAGCGCCACCAGGGCAAGGACGAGGCCGGGAAGGGTCTTCACGAAGGCGCCCAAAGGGTCGAGCCAGAGTTCGGGGGCCAGCGCCGTTCCGGCGGCAAGATAGGCAAGCGTCGTCGCGATCATGCCCAGGGCCGCCGCCCGGTAGGCGGGGCGGACGAGCAGCATCGCGCCCAGGGCCATGTCCAGAAGGCTGCCGCCGATGACCGCGAGCGTCGCGATCCCCTCCCCGATGCCGCGGCCTGTCAGGATGGCGGACGCCGCCTCCGACCTCACGAGGCCGATCAGGCCGGACGCCAGCCAGAACAGGCTCAAGGCCGCAATCACCACCGGCTTCATGAGCCATAGCCTGCCGAACCACCGTTCCTGCACGGTGGCGGGATGGCGCCTCAAGGTTTCCTGCAGGCTTGAGGGGACCCGCCCCCGCTCCCGGAGCCAGGCCGAGGGATCGCCCGCGACCCCGGCTTCGAGCTGAAGAAGAGCCGTCGTCCGCAGGGGCGGACGCCATCCGAGCCAGCTCAAGGCATCGCCGATCCTGCACAGGACCCGGCCGACCCAGTCCGGCGCCCGCACGACGGAAGCGGCCGGATGCCCCAGCCATGACCGGAACGCCAGAACAACCTCCTGCAGGCTATGGGGGCGATCCTCCACGAGATCGTAGATCGTCCGGGATGCGACCCGTCCCTCGACCGCGGCCAGGATGGCGTCGGCCACGTCGTCCACGCCCACCGTCTGCAAGGGCTGCCTGCCCGCGACGAGCGGCAGCATGAAGGGAAAGGACGCAAGGCCCCGGATGAGCGCCGTTCCGCCATAGGCGGCAGGCGCGATGACGAGGCCGGGCCTCAGGAGGGTCCAGTCGAGATCGGACGCCATGAGCGCCGCATCGGCCTCCGCCTTGGTGCGGTAGAAGGAGGTGGCCGCCTCCGGGGACACGCCGGCGGCGGACACCTGCACGACCCGCCGGACCGACGCCGTCCGGCAGGCCTCGAAGAGCGCCCTCATCGCGTCCGACTGAAGCGCCTGGAGATCGTCGCGACCGCTGTCCTGAAGCGCGCCGGAGCAGTTCACCACCGCGTCGATCCCGGAGAGGACCGGCAGCCAAGCCGAGGGGTCGGTCAGCCGGGCGATGTCCCGCTCGATCCAGGCAGCGTCGGGATGGGAGATGCGGGCGGACCGAACGGACCGGCCCAGGCCCGTGACCCGGTGCCCGGCTTCGATCAGCCGTCGAACGGCGGGCAGGCCGATGAGGCCGTAACCGCCAAGCACGAGGACCTGCATGTGAATTGCCCCACGGACCGTCGATCCGTCCCTACAAAGGCCGTTCCCGGGCAGCAAGGAGATTCTGTTTCGCTCCGCCGCCGGGCCTGGAAAACCGGGCCTGGGAAAAAGAGGTCGACGGGCCGTTGCGGCATGGGCTAACCAGCTTCGATCCTCACGATGACAGGCTCGCCCATGACCCCCGATGAAGTTCTCGATGAATTCCGCTCCGCCGGCGCCCTGCTGGAGGGTCATTTCGTGCTCTCGTCCGGGCTGCACAGCCCGGTCTTCCTGCAGAAGATGTTTGTGTTCCAGGACCCCGCCCGCACGGAGCGGGTCTGCCGGGCCCTGGCGGAGAAGATCACGGACGCCTACGGGGCCGTGGATTACGTGGTCTCGCCGGCGGTGGGCGGGATCGTGCCGGGCTACGAGACCGCCCGGCACCTGGGGGCCAAGGCCATCTTCGTCGAGCGCGAGAACGGCGCCTTCACGCTGAGGCGGGGGTTTGCCATCCCCGAGGGGGCCAGGGTCGTGATGGTGGAGGACATCGTCACCACCGGCCTGTCGTCCCGCGAATGTCTGGCGGCCCTGCGCGAACATCCCGGCGCCCTTCTGGGCGCAGCCTGCCTCATCGACCGCTCGGGCGGCAGGGCCGATCTCGGCGCGCCCCTGGTGTCCCTCGTCCAGCTGGATATTCCGGCGTACCCGCCAGAGGGGATTCCGCCCGAATTGGCGGCACTTCCCGCCATAAAGCCCGGAAGCCGTAATCTCAAAGCGTAGAAAGCTGTTTACCCCTTCGGGTTTCCCTTGACCGCCTCCGTTTTGCCAACTTGACACCCTGAAAGAACACGTCATTTAGTTGCGAAGATGCGTTTTTACTCGTCTGAATGGGCTTCTAACAGTCTGTTTCAAGGCACGTCCTCGTTCGATCGCGCAATTGATTTGCAAGCGTGAATAATCGATGTCGCTTTAACGAAGAAGATTGTTATGTATTCCTGCCAGACATGAAAAGAGATTACTTATGTCAGGCCAGCAGCGGATCGCGCTCTTCATTGATGGAGCCAACCTTTACGCTACGACAAAGACCCTTGGGTTCGATATCGACTACAAGCGCCTTCTGAAGGAGTTTCAGAGCCGCGGTAACCTTGTCCGCGCCTTTTACTATACGGCCCTGGTCGAGGACCAGGAATATTCTTCCATCCGCCCGCTGATCGACTGGCTCGATTACAACGGCTACCGGGTGGTGACGAAACCCACCAAGGAATTCGTCGATTCGGCCGGCCGCCGAAAGGTGAAGGGCAACATGGATATCGAGCTCGCCATCGATGCGCTGGAGCTCTCCCCCTACATCGACCACATGGTTTTGTTCTCCGGCGACGGGGACTTCCGGTCCCTGGTCGAAGCCATGCAGCGCCGGGGCGTGCGGGTATCGGTCGTGTCCACGGTCACCACCCAGCCGCCCATGGTGGCCGACGAGCTGCGCCGGCAGGCGGACGAGTTCCTCGACCTGTCCCAACTGGTCGCGCGGATCGGCCGCGATCCCTCCGACCGGCCGCAGCGGGCCGTGGGCGAGAACGGCGAACGCCCCGAGCGTCCCCAGCGCCCCTTGCCGCCCAAGAACGGCGCCCTGGAGAGCCGCTACGGCATCCGCCAGCCGCAGGATGACGACTTCGAGATCTGACGGGCTTCAAGCGAAAGACCGCCATAACGCATCATGGCCAGGCTCGTCCTGGCCATTCGCGCCTCGAGGCGCCGCCTAAAGAGAGCTTTCCTCGACCTGGCAGCTCAATCCGAGCGCTCCTGCCGTATTGCCCACGGTGGCGAGGCACAGGTTCACCCGATCCGCCGGGATGAAAACCGCGAACCGGGTCACATAGAGGCCGCCTTCCGCCTCCGGGAGCTTGCGCGCCTCAAGGCGCACGATGTTGGCCTCGTACTGCTTGAACACCTCGGCCAGCCGGGCCACGAGACCGAGCTGGTCGCCGCCGCTGATGGCGATCCGGTGGGTGACGCTGCCCGTGGGACCCGGGGTCGGGTCGAAGGCATAGGGCACGGCGCGAACTTCCGCGCCCTCAAGCTCCGGCAGCTCCTTCAGGGCCGCCTCCACCTCGCCGGCGGAGAGCCCCGGCGGGAGTTCGCACAGGGCGACGAACTCGGCCCCGGCGCCCAGCGCCGCGAAGGTGGTGTCCCGCAGGTTCACGCCGATGTTGAACAGGTGCTCGGCAATCGCCGCCACAAGCCCGACCCGATCGGGACCGAGAACCGAAACCAGTGCAACCGACGCCATGTCGTTCCTCCAACGGGAAACGGAAGTTTCGGAAGCGGAATGCGGCTTGCGCGAATGGAATTCCGCTTCCGGTTCATTGTTCGGGCCGCATCGCCCGCGCGAAAGCCGCGTCAGCCCTTGTCCCGCATGAGGCGCGCCTTCTCCCGGTTCCAGGTGCGCTCCTTCTCGGTCTCGCGCTTGTCGTGCAGTTTCTTGCCGCGCCCGAGGCCGAGTTCCACCTTGGCCCGCCCGCGATCGTTGAAATAGATCTTGAGCGGGATCACCGTGAAGCCCTCGCGCTGGGTCGCGCCGATGAGCTTGTCGATCTGCCGCTTGTGCAGCAGCAGACGGCGGGGCCGCTTCGTCTCGTGGTTGAAGCGGTTCGCCTGGAGGTATTCGGGGATATAGGCGTTGAACAGGAAGAACTCCTCTCCCGACGGCCCCGCATGGGCGTCGCTGATGGTCGCCTTGCCCTGCCGCAGGGACTTGACCTCCGTGCCGGTGAGCGCGATTCCCGCCTCGTAGGTATCGATGATCTCGTAGTTGAACCTCGCCTTGCGGTTGTCGGCGACGACGCGGTTCGTGCTCTTGGGGTCTTTTGCCATGGTGGGTTTCAGCCGTTGATCAGGCCCGCATGGACCATGGCCGAGCGCACCTTCTGCCGGGTGTCGTCCGAGACCGGGATCATGGGCAGCCGCACCGCGTCCTCCATGAGGCCGAGCACGGAGGCGGCGTATTTCACGGGCGACGGATTGGTCTCGATGAACAGGTTCGTGTGCAGGGGCATCAGGCGGTCCTGAACCCGCAGCGCCGAGGCGTAATCGCCCTTGAGGCAGGCGTTCTGCATCTCGGCGCAGAGCCTGGGCGCCACGTTGGAGGTGACGGAGATGCAGCCGTGCCCGCCATGGGCCATGAAGCCGAGCGCCGTCGCGTCCTCGCCGGAGAGCTGGATGAAGTCCGGCCCCATCGCCTGCCGCTGGAGGCTGACCCGGGCCATGCTGGCGGTGGCGTCCTTCACCCCGGCGATGTTCTTGAGCTCATAGAGCCGCGCCATGGTGTCTACCGACATGTCGATCACCGAGCGGCCGGGGATGTTGTAGATGAAGATCGGGATCCCGATGGCGTCGTTGATGGCCTTGTAGTGCTGGTAGAGGCCTTCCTGCGTGGGCTTGTTGTAATAGGGCGTGACGATCAGCACCGCATCCGCCCCGACCTTTTCCGCATGCTGCGAGAAGGCGATCGCCTCTGCCGTGCTGTTGGAGCCGGCGCCCGCGATGACGGGCACCCGGCCCCTCGCCTCCTGGACGCAGATCTCCACGACCCGGTCGTGCTCCCTGTGGCTCAGGGTCGGGCTCTCCCCCGTGGTGCCCACGGGAACGAGGCCGTTCGTGCCTTCCTCGATCTGCCAGTTGATGAAGGCCCGGAACGCCGCCTCATCCACGGCCCCGTCCTTGAAGGGGGTCACCAGAGCCGTGATGGAGCCTTTGAAGTGAGTCATCGATCATCCTCGAATAGATTGCGCCGGGTCTCACGGCCCTTTGATCCAACATAGGAACTGCGGCGCATGGGCGCAAACAGGCATTTAGGAGGTTGTCCTAGCCCGGCTCTTAGTGTTTCCTCAAGAAGAACGTCGCCATAACAAGGGATCAGCGGCGGTTGCGGGTTGCGGGATGAGCCTCACCATGCGTCTACCTACACGTCTTTTGGCGTCGGTCGCCTTCGTTCATCTATGCGCATTCACGGTCCAGGCGAGCGAACCTCCCCTTGCCCCCGAGCCTCCGGCCGCGGTCGAAGCCGTCCAGCCGGTCCTGTTTCAGACCTTCCGGGACTACGACGCGCCGGGCGCCCTGGAAAGCTTCGTGCCCGCCGCCAAGCCCCTGGCGGACGTGGATCACCTGCCCCGGCTCCTCAAGGCCTATCGCGACAACGATCATGCCGAGGCTCAGATCCTGAGGACCAAGCTCTCCGGTCCGGCCGCGCGAGCCCTGGCGGAGTGGTATGTGATCCGCAGCGGCATGCCGACCGACTTCGACCGCATCGCCGCCTTCCGGAAGGATTTCCCGGACTGGCCGGCGACAACCCAGATCCGCCGACGGGCCGAAGATGCGCTGCTCGGCGAGCGCAAGCCCCCGGCCCAGGTTCGCGCCTTCTTCGACAAGCAGCCTCCCATCACGGTCGCAGGGCGGATCGCGCTCGCTTTCGCCCTCAAGGCCGACGGGCTCGACCGGGAGGCGAACGACCGGATCAGGCATGTCTGGCGGGAGGACACCTTCGGCGGCGACATGGAGCGCCGCATCCTCGACCGTTTCCCGGACCTCCTGACGCAGGCCGACCACCGGTTCCGCATGGAGCGGCTTCTGCTCAAGGAGAACTGGGGCGGCGCGCAGCGGGCGGCGGAGCTTGCTGGCAAGGAATACGAATTCCTGGTGAAAGCCCGACTGGGCATCTACCAGGGCAAGAAGAAGGCCGAAAAGGCCTTCGCGGCGGTTCCCGCAGCCTTGAGGAAGGACCCGTCCTTTCTGTTCTCCCGCGCCCTCTACCTGCGCCGGAGCAATCAGCTGGCGGAGGCCGCCGCCATCATCATGCAGGCGCCCCGGGACCCCGAGCTTCGCGTGGACGGGGATGAATGGTGGGCGGAGCAGCGCATGATCGCCCGCACGCTGCTGGACAAGGGCGACGCCCAGCTCGCCTACAAGGTGGCGAGCCACCATGCGGCGGAATCGTCCGCGCAGCAAATCGAAGCGGAGTTCCATGCGGGCTGGATCGCCCTCAGGTTCCTGAACGACCCCGCGGGTGCGGCGGGCCACTTCGCGACGGTTGCGAAAACCGCCTCGACCCCAATTTCCATTTCCCGCGTCGCCTATTGGCAGGCGCGCGCCGCGGAGGCCGCCGGCGAGGACGCCAGGCCCTTCTACATGCGCGCCGCCGAGAATCCGACGACCTATTACGGACAGCTCGCCCAGACGAAACTCGGCCAGAACGTCTCGCTGAGAACAGTCGACCCGCTGACGGACGAAGCGCGCCGCAGCTTCGAGGGCCTCGTTCCCGTGCAGGCCGTCAAACTGCTCCAGGACATCGGCGAGAGCGAACTCACGCTCGGCTTGTATTCGGATCTGGCGCAGACCCTGACCGATCCGGGGCAGCTCGATGCGCTGGCTTCCCTTGCCACATCTCAGAAGAATGCCCGCGCCATCCTGGCCATCGGCAAGATCGCGTCGCAGCGGGGCTTCCCGCTCGACCAGCATGCCTATCCCGTGGCAGGCATTCCCGAATTCGATCCCGTGGGCGACGAGGTGGAGCCCGCCATGGTCTATGCCATCGCCCGCCAGGAAAGCGCCTTCAATCCCCGCGCGGTGTCGAGCGCCGGCGCCCGCGGGCTCATGCAGCTCATGCCGGCCACCGCCAAACGAACCGCCCAGCGCTTCGGCGTAGGCTTCAACCTCAATCGCCTGGTCGAAGACCCGGCCTACAACGCCAAACTCGGCTCGGCCCACCTGGGCGAGCTGATGGAGGATTGGAAGGGCTCCTACATCCTGGCCTTCGCCTCCTACAATGCGGGCGGCGGCAACGTGAAAAAGTGGATCGACGCCTATGGCGATCCCCGCAAGTCCCAGGTGGACGTGGTCGATTGGGTGGAGCGCATCCCGTTCTACGAAACCCGCAACTACGTCCAGCGCGTGATGGAAAACCTCAACGTCTATCGGCAGCGCCTCAACGAGCGAGGTCCTCCGGCCCCCGCAACGGCGGATGCGACGGCGGGCCACTGAGCGGCGCGGGTTCGCCCAGGCGTTGCCGCGGAAACAGAGACCAGATGCCCGGTGAGTATCGCGATCTCATGGTGTCGGCCGCCGATGGCCTGCGCCTTTATGCGCGCGACTACGGCCCGGATGTCGTCGACGCCCTGCCGGTCGTGTGCCTGCCCGGCCTTGCCCGCACCTCCGAGGATTTTCACGATCTGGCAAGAGCCCTCGGCGCCGCCCTGGAGCGCCCGAGGCGCGTTCTGGCCCTCGACTACCGGGGACGCGGGCGCTCGGAATGGGACCGGGACTGGCGCCGGTACGATGTTCGCGTCGAGCTGAACGACACCCTCCAGGTTCTCGCTGCCGCAGGCGTCGAAAAGGCCGTCTTCGTGGGAACGTCCCGGGGCGGGCTGATCATCATGGCCTTGAGCGCGGTCCGCCCGACCCTTCTCGTGGGCGCGGTTCTCAACGATGTGGGCCCCGTGATCGAACCTAGGGGCATCGCGCGGATCCGGGGCTACGTGGGCAAGCTGCCCGCGCCTCGCAGCATGACGGAGGCCGGACAGATCCTGCGCGGCTTGTTCGGCGCGCAATTCCCGGGCTTTACCGATGCCCAGTGGGACAAGCAGGCGCGGGGCACCTGGCGCGAGGACCAGGGGCGCCTCGTTCTCAACTACGATCCCAGCCTGATGAACACGCTCGAAGCCCTCGACCTCGACATGCCGCTGCCGAACCTGTGGCCGTTCTTCGAAGGACTGGCCCACGTTCCGCTGCTTGCCATCAGAGGCAGCCACTCCGATCTGCTGACCGCCGAGACCTTGCAGGCGATGAAGGAGCGCCACCCGCGCCTGACAGCCCTCACGGTGGAGGGTCAGGGACACGCCCCGGCGCTCGAGGGAGACCTCATCGGCGCGATTGCCCGGTTGGTCGCGCAGGCCGAGAGCGGAATCCCCGCGCCAGCCTAGAGCACGCCAGCCGTCCCATGCAGGACATTCGCGGGATGGAACCCAGGCCAGCCATTGCCTGCTCTTCGGCCCTTCGTCGCTTCATGCGCAAAAAGAAAAACCCCGGTGTTTCCACCGGGGTTTCCCTCACCAATCGGGTTGAGCCGATTAGAAGTCGCGCTGGATGCGCAGACGGCCTTCGAAGCCGTTGCTGTCGTCGTCGTCGCCGAAGAGACGGACGCGGTTGTCGCGCTCATCGACGTTGGCGTAGATCACTTCCACACCGATGTCGAGGCCGGAGACCGGCTGCCAGAACACGTTCGCGCCGACGCGGAACTCGCGGAAGTCGCCGGCGTTGAACGCCGCACGGCTATCTGCGTCAAGGTACGAACCGAAGAAGTTCGAACGCACCTGCGGGGTCCAATAGTGGCGCAGGCCACCGGCGATGGACCAAGCGCGCGTCTTGTCGAGATCGCCGGTCAACGGGTCGATGGTCGCATCCACCAGATTGCCGCCAGCGAAGTCTTGGAAAGCAGCGAACGGAGTGATGACTGTGCCCGCGATGCCGCCGGTCAGGTAGGCCGGAGCGCCATCAGCATAGGTAGCGGCGAACCAGAGAGCATCGCCCGCACCAAGCATCGGCAGGTTCACGCCCAGGTAGCCCGCAACCGCGAAGCCGTACTCGTTGTCCGGGATCGTGCCGACGATGCCAGGACCAAAGGCTGCAGGCACGTTACCGAGCTGGGGATTCGTTCCAGGAGCACTTTGAGCGCCAGTTGCACCTGAGGCTCCAAAAGGCCCAGTTCCGAGAACCACG
>DATHAU010000602.1:0-4644 GCA_035296545.1 Microvirga sp. | reverse complement strand
ATGGCCACCGCGATCACCTGCGTCACCAATTGGCCGCCGATGCTGTACTCGCCGACGCCGTAGCCGCCGAGCGACGGAGCCGCCACGATGCCGGTGCCGATGGCGCCGATGATGCCGCCCACCCCGTGGATGCCGAACACGTCGAGGGCGTCGTCATAGCCCAGCGCGTTCTTCACGGCGGTGACCGCGTAGTAGCAGGCCGCGCCGGCCACGAGGCCGAGCACGATGGAGCCCATGGGACCCGCAAGGCCGGCGGCAGGCGTGACGGCCACGAGGCCCGCCACCGCGCCCGACGCGATGCCCAGCAGGGAGGCCTTGCCCTTGTCCATGGCCTCCACGGTCATCCAGGCGAGGCCGGCCGCGGCCGGGGCCACGATGGTGTTGAGGAGCGCCAGCGCCGCGCCGCCCGTGGCCTCCAGGTTGGAGCCCGCGTTGAAGCCGAACCAGCCGACCCAGAGCAGGCAGGCGCCCACGAAGGTGAGGGTGAGCGAGTGCGGAGCCATCAGGTCGCGGCCGTAGCCGATGCGCTTGCCGATGAGCAGCGCGCCCACGAGGCCGGCCACGCCCGAGTTGATGTGCACCACCGTGCCGCCCGCGAAGTCCAGGGCCCCGAGGCTGAAGAGATACCCTTCCGAGAACCACACCATGTGGGCGATCGGCAGGTAGACGAAGGTCACCCACAGGGCGGTGAACAGCATGACCGCGCTGAACTTGATGCGCTCCGCGAAGGCCCCGACGATGAGCGCGGGCGTGATCGCCGCGAAGGTGAGCTGGAAGGCCAGGAAGGCGAATTCCGGAATGGCCACGCCCTTGGTGAAGGTGTCGGCGGTGGAATCCGTGGTCACGCCCGCGAGAAACGCCTTGGAGAAGCCGCCGATGATCGCGCCGGTTCCCTCGCCGCCCGACGTGAAGGCGAGCGAGTAGCCGTAGAGCACCCACAGGATGGACACGAGGCTGAAGACCGAGAACACCTGCATGAGCAGGGAGAGCATGTTCTTGGTGCGCACGAGGCCGCCGTAGAACAGGGCCAGTCCCGGGATCGTCATGAGGATCACGAGCAGCGTGGACACCAGCATCCAGGCGGTGTCGCCCTTGTTGACCGTGGGAGCGGCCGCGGCCGCATCCGCCGCGGGAGCTGCGCCCTGCGCCAGGGCGGGATCGAGGGCGAGGAGGCCGAGGCCTAAGCCCCCGAGGGCGGCGAGGAGGAGGGGATGGAACTTCATCGGATCGGAACTCCGGAGGACGGAAGGGGAATGGGGCTTAGAGGGCGTCGGCATCGGTCTCGCCCGTGCGGATGCGAACCGCTTTTTCCAGCGACACGACGAAGATCTTGCCGTCGCCGATCTGGCCGGTGCGGGCCGAGGACGTGATCGCCTCGATCACCTGCGGCACGAGCTCGCCCGCCACCGCCACCTCGATCTTCAGCTTCGGCAGGAAGCTCACGGCGTATTCCGCGCCGCGATAGATCTCCGTATGGCCCTTCTGCCGTCCGTATCCCTTCACCTCGGTCACGGTGAGGCCGTGCACGCCAAGGGCGGTGAGCGCGTCGCGCACCTCCTCCAGCTTGAACGGCTTGATGACCGCCATCACGATTTTCATGGGTCCAGCCCCTTTCTTGAGACGCTCGCCTGATTTTTCAGGCCGCGAGTTCCTATGAACCCGCCTGTGCGAGCGGGTGTCGCGGGGGGTTATGCAAGGAACGTGCCAGCCCTTGTGGGCCCTCAGGAATCAGCCTGTGCCTCTTTCATGGGCACGGGCGAATGGCTCCAAAACGAGCGGTTTGATCAAAACGAGGGCAGGCCGGCCTCACTCGCCCCGGTCGCGGATGAGCCCTTCCTGGGCCACGGAGGCGACCAGCGTCCCATCCTGACTGAAGATCAGGCCGCGGGAGAAGCCGCGCGCCCCGCCCGCGTTGGGGGTGTCCTGGGCGTAGAGCAGCCATTCGTCGGCCCGGAAGGGCCGGTGGAACCACATGGCGTGGTCGATGCTCGCCCCTTGGATCGTGGGATCGAACACCGTCCGGCCATGGGGCACCAGGGAGGTGTCGAGCAGCGTCATGTCGGACGCGTAGGCCAGCACGCATTGATGGACCGCCGGATCGTCCGGCAGGCGGCCCGTGGTCCTGATCCACACGTGGAACTGCGGCTCCATGGGCTCGCGGGACAAGTAGCGGTTGATCTCCACCGGCCGCATGTCGATGGGGCGCTCGCGCTCGTAATAGGTGCGCATGGGCTCCGGCATCCGGGAGAGAAGCTCGGCCTTCACGTCGTCCTCGGAGGGCAGTTCGTCGGGCCCGGGCACGTCGGGCATGGGGGCCTGGTGGTCGAAGCCGCCCTCGTCCACCTGGAACGAGGCCGACATGGCGAAGATCGCCTGCCCGTGCTGCACCGCCACCACGCGGCGGGTGGTGAAGCTCTTGCCGTCGCGGATGCGGTCCACCTCGTAGATGATCGGGACCTTGGGATCGCCGGGCCGCATGAAATAGCCGTGCAGGGAATGGGGGTGGCGTCCCTCCACCGTACGGCGGGCGGCCACCAGGGACTGGCCGATCACCTGCCCGCCGAAGACCCGCTGCCAGCCGCTCTTCGGGCTCTGCCCGCGAAACAGGTTCACCTCGATCTGTTCGAGGTCGAGAATCTTGAGAAGGTCTTCAACGGCGCGGGACATGGGCTCTTGCGATCCTTGCGGGAGGGGCCATCCATCGGGCGGCAGGCCCGCCAGGTCAAGCCTGGCCTCGGCCGATGGATCGCCCCATCCACCTAGGGTGACGGGCGATGGAGGAAACCGGCGGGCCGCTCCCCTGGACCTGGCAGGCGCCACGATGCCGCCGGGAACCGGCATCCCTTTTGGGGCGCAAATGCTCTATAGGGATGCTGTCGAGGAGAAAGAGCCATGGGCGCAGCAACCGGCATCGAGCGACCGCGCATCGTCATTGCGGGGGGCGGCCTTGCCGGCCTGTCCCTGGCGCTCGCCCTGAAGCAGGCCCTGGCCGACCACCTGGACGTGGTGATGTGCGATCCGGCCCTGACCCGCGACCCGCACGGGGACAAGCGCGCCTTTGCCATCGCGGCGGCGGCGCGGCGGATGCTGGAGGCCTTGGGAATCTGGGACCGGGTGGCCGACAGGGCGCAGCCCATGCTCGACATGGTGGTCACCGACAGCCGCCTGCAGGACCCGGTGCGGCCGACCTTTCTCACCTTCGAGGGGGCGGTGGACGGGGGCGAGCCCTTCGCCCACATGCTGAGCGCGGGCGACCTGACCGCCGCGCTGATCGAGGCCTGCCGCGCCGCAGGCGTAACCCTGAGGCCGGAGGGCGTGAAGGGCTTTTCCGCGAAAGGAGCGCACACGGACGTGGCCCTGACCGGCGGCGAGGTGATGCCGGCGGCCCTTCTGGTGGCGGCCGACGGGGCGCGCTCGCGCCTGCGGGAGCAGGCGGGCATCGGCTGGATCTCCTGGCCCTACCGCCAGTCGGGCATCGTGGCCACCATCGTGCACGAGCGCGATCACGAGGGCAGGGCGGTGGAGCACTTCCTGCCCTCCGGCCCCTTCGCGATCCTGCCCCTGAAGAGCGAGGCTCAGTCCGACGGCAGCGTGAAGCACCGCTCGTCCATCGTGTGGACCGAGCGCAGCGAGAACGTGCCCGCCCTGCTCGAATCTGGCGCGGACGACCTTCTGGCCGAACTCGAGAGGCGATTCGGGCTCGGGCTCGGGCGCATCGCCTTCGAGACCAGGCCCCAGGCCCATCCCCTGGCCTTCGGGGTGGCGCGCTCCTTCGTGGCCGAGCGCCTGGCGCTGTTAGGGGACGCGGCCCATCTCATCCACCCCATCGCAGGCCAGGGGCTCAATCTCGGCCTGCACGACGCGGCGGCCCTGGCGGAGATCGTCGCCGACGCCATGCGGCTGGGCATGGACCCCGGCGGACCGGATGTTCTGGCGCAGTACGAGCGCGCCCGCCGGGCCGACATCACCGCCATGGGGGCGATGACCGACGGGCTGAACCGGCTGTTCTCCAACGATTTCCTGCCCCTGCGCCTGATCCGCGACCTGGGGCTCGGCCTCGTGGACCGGATGCCCGGCCTCAAGCGCTTCTTCATCCGCGAGGCGGCGGGCCTGAGAAGCGGCAACGCGCCCCGCCTGCTGAGGGGCGAGGCGCTTTAGGGCCGGCCTGCGTGGCAATGAGGAAAAAGAGGCCAAGCGAAGCCTGGCCTCGGAGGTTTCGAACGCGGGGCGGCGGGTTACTTCTTCGCCCGCTCGATGCCCTCGAGGATGAGGCGATGCGCGTCCTCGGCGTCGCCCCAGCGGATGATCTTCACCCATTTGCCGGGCTCGAGATCCTTGTAGTGCTCGAAGAAGTGCTCGATCTGCTTGATGGTGATCTCGGGCAGGTCCGTATAGGTCTGCACCCGGTGATAGCGTTGGGTGAGGTGGGCCGAGGGCACGGCGATGATCTTCTCGTCCTCGCCCGCATTGTCCTCCATCACCAGCACGCCGACAGGGCGCACGCTCATGATCGCGCCGGGGATGATGGCCCGGGTATTGGCGATGAGAACGTCGCAGGGGTCGCCGTCGCCCGAGAGCGTGTGGGGAATGAAGCCGTAATTCCCAGGATAGCGCATGGCGGTATAGAGGAAGCGGTCCACCACG
>DATHAU010000601.1:0-1663 GCA_035296545.1 Microvirga sp. | reverse complement strand
CTCGACAACGGCCACGAGGTCATCGCCTACACGGCCGGCAAGATGAAGAAGAACCGCATCAAGACCCTGGCCGGCGACCGGGTCACCGTGGAGATGTCGCCCTACGACCTGGAGAAGGGCCGCCTCATCTTCCGCCACAAGGACTCGGGCGCATCCTCCGGCCCCCGCCCGCCCCAGCGCGGCAACCAGCAGTTCCGGCGGCGCTGAAAAGGCGGCCCGCGCGAAGCGCAAGCCGCCCTTGAATCCTGCCTTCCAGGTTGACCGTTCCCGCCCCTCAGGCGACCGCGTGCATCACCGACAGGGTGACCCGGTCGGGCCCGATATCCTCGTCCATGTCGGTGAAGTGCATCAGCTCCGCGAGCCGGTTGCGGGCGCGGTTGACCCGGCTCTTGATGGTGCCCACGGCGCAGCCGCAGATCTCCGCCGCCTGCTCGTAGGAGAACCCGGAGGCCCCCACCAGAAGCAGCGCCTCGCGCTGGTCGTGGGGCAGGCGGGCCAGGGCCTTCTGCAAATCCTCGAAGTCGAGATGGGGCAGCTGGTCCGGCTGGACCGACAGCGCCGCCGCGTATTTCCCGTCCGCGTCCTCCACCTCCCGGCGCCGCTTGCGGTACTCGGAATGGAACAGGTTGCGCAGGATGGTGAAGAGCCAGGCCTGCATGTTGGTGCCGGGCTGGAAGCGCTCGATATTGGCGATGGCGCGCATGAGCGTTTCCTGCACCAGGTCGTCGGCGCGGTCCACGTTGTTGGTGAGCGAGATGGCGAAGGCGCGCAGGTTCGGCGTGGCCTTGAGCATGGAATCGCGAAGATCGGCGTCAATGCTCATGACTGCTGCTTCTCCGGCCTCGTCTCGTCCAGGCGGTTGATGATCTCGATGAACCGCTCCGGAACCGGCTGCTCGCCGAGCGCCAGGGACTCGTAGAACTGGCGCAGGCGCTGGCCGATCTGGGCCTGGACCGAGCGGCTGAGCGCCGGGGACGAGGATTTTCTGAGGCCTGGAACAGGCTCTGGATCATATGGGGGCATGGGTCTCGGATTCTTGGTTGTCATTGGGTGGTCCAGGTCCATGGCAAGCGGCGACCTCCCTTGAGGGGTCGCACTGGAGGCGGCACCCGATCGCCGTGAGGGTAACGCCAAGCCGTTCCAATCGTTCCGCTTCCCCAAGGGAACCTGTGGATGGAATCCGCCGCCGGCGCGGGAACTTAATCCTTACGGCCAAGTTTCCCGCAGGAGGGCCGTTTCGCCCGAAACCGCCGCGCCCGGCGGCCGGACGACGGCCCCCGGCCCAAGCCCGACAAGGAGCGCTCCCATGCCCATCGGCACCATCCTGCTCATCATCGTCATCCTGATCCTCATCGGCGTCGTTCCGGCCTGGCCGCACAGCCGGGGCTGGGGCTACGGCCCGAGCGGCCTCTTGGGCGTGGTCCTCGTGATCCTGCTCATCCTGCTGCTCATGGGCCGGCTCTGACGGCTCCCGCACGGGGAGCGGCCCCGTGCCGTCCGCTCGCCGGCTGCGACCCGTGCGGCGGGCGCGGCCCGTGCGATTGGGCGTCCCGTGCGACGGGTGCGCCCACACACATCCGGCCGGGCGGGCTTGGCCTTATGTCTTGATGCGCCGCTGCCCCTCGTGGCCCGCCGGAGGCGAACGAGGCCAGTCCTCCTCCAG
>DATHAU010000600.1:0-1675 GCA_035296545.1 Microvirga sp. | reverse complement strand
ATTCCCCACTGCTGCCTCCCGTAGGAGTCTGGGCCGTGTCTCAGTCCCAGTGTGGCTGATCATCCTCTCAGACCAGCTAAGGATCGTCGCCTTGGTGAGCCTTTACCTCACCAACTAGCTAATCCTACGCGGGCTCATCCTAAGGCAGTAAACCTTTGGTCCGAAGACATTATCCGGTATTAGCTCAAGTTTCCCTGAGTTATTCCGAACCTTAGGGCAGATTCCCACGCGTTACGCACCCGTGCGCCACTAGACCCGAAGGTCTCGTTCGACTTGCATGTGTTAGGCATGCCGCCAGCGTTCGTTCTGAGCCAGAATCAAACTCTCAAGTTAATGACCGACCAATACCGCCCAAGCCGAAGCTTGATGCGGAGGAGGCCGGCATCTCCGGGAGCCGTTCCTGCACTTCACATATACTGTGGATATGTAACGAGACATGGAACGACTTAGCTTTAACCGACCACACGGCACCCGGAGGTTACCGTGGACCGGAGCCGCCGCCCACATGTCCCTTCATCTACATCAACAATTTCAAAGAGCCGAACGCGTCTCTAGCCCCTGTTGTTAAGCAGGGCACCGGGGTTTCCGATGGAAGAGACGCAACGAGGTTGGCCAGAAGGCCGGTCCCCGTCGGGTGAAGAGCCATATATGAGGCACTTTTCAGTGCGTCAACAGCTTTTTCGCTTTTTTCCGCGGCGCTTCCGAAGAAGGCCAGGGAGAGAAGCGAAACGGCTGAGCATTGCTGCCCGGCCCCTCACGCTTGGATCCTATATGGCGGGAATGTTTCCCGCCGCAAGACCCGTTTTCTAACTTTTTTCAAAGAACTCAGCAGCTTGGCACTAGGCCGGACGCCAGGCGGTGTTTGCGCGAGGCACGAAGGAACTTGTTCCTCGAACCAGGGCATCTGCCGCTTATTGTCTGCTGCTGTCCCGCGGCCGCTTCGCTGTTCAAGCGCCTCAACCGCCGGGAGGGCGCATATGGATCGGTGCTTTTGAGTCGTCAAGCGTCCCGTTGCGAACTTTTTGGGTAATCCCTTTTTCACCGCTCTTCGCTAGCGCTTGGCGCCATGGCCGACGCCGCAGCCGCCCCTGATCCATCAGCGCGGGCGCCCCAGGGCGCGCCCGGCGCGCCCGCGTCTGCGGCGGAAGGCGTGCCGGGCCCCTCCGTGCGCCGAGCGGCGATGTGGGCGATGGCCGCGCAATATGTGACGTTCGGCGTCACCTTCGTCACCGGCGTCATCATCTCCCGCTTCTTCCTCGGGCCGGAGGAAGTGGGGCTGTTCTCGATCGCTCTGGCCGCGGCGATGCTGGTGTCGGTCTTCCAGGATTTCGGAATCACGCGCTACATCGCAGGCGAGCCTGAGCTCGGGCCGGACAAGGTGCGGACCTGCTTCTCGGTCTCATTGGTCGTGGCGCTGGCGCTGGGGCTCGGCATCCTCGGCCTCGCCTGGCCGATCGCCGCCTTCTACGGCGACGAGCGGCTGGCGAGCGTGGTCGCGGTGATCGCCGCCTCCTATCTGCTGGTGCCGTTCGGGATCGTGCCGGCCGCCTTGCTGCAGCGGCAGATGGATTTCCGGCGGCTGTTCGTCGTCAATTCCGGATCGATCCTTGCCATGGGCGCCACCGCGATCACGCTCGCGGCGTCCGGCTGGTCGGCCTTGTCCTTGTAGTGGGCG
>DATHAU010000599.1:0-3814 GCA_035296545.1 Microvirga sp. | reverse complement strand
CCGGCTCGAGCTCGACACGAACACCATCGAGCGGGCCATCCGGCCCATCGCTCTAGGGCGCAAGAACAGCCTGTTCGCGGGCTCGGATGGTGGCGCCCGTCATTGGGCGATCGTGGCCAGCCTGGTGGCGACCGCGAAGCTGAACGGGGTCGAGCCCCTGGCGTGGCTGACCGACGTGCTCGAGCGCATGGTCTCGGGCCGGACCAAGGCCCACGAGCTCGAGCGGCTCTTGCCATGGGCCTGGAAGGCCGAGCGGCTCGCGGCTGCGGCCCATGCCTGAGTGCCGTGACGGTCAGACGAGGCTTGCGTTTTTACAGAAGCGCAGGAGTTTGTTGACCGAGGACTGACCGAGGAGCAGGCTTTCGGGTGTCGGCCGAGCCCATTTGGGGAATGTCGGTTGAGGAACCTCAGCTGGTTTGGCCGAGCCGTGCCGTCGCTGGAGGAAAGTGGATGACCAGATGGCTGAAAAGAGCTGGTGGGGGCGGCGTGCTTGTGATCCTTCTCGTTGGAGCGGTGCAAGCCGATCCGATCACCATAACCGACTTAGCAGGTCGAACGCTTAAACTTGACGGACCGGCGAAGCGCATTGTCACGTTTCCGGTTCCGATCGCCGCGACAGTGATCACGCTCGATCAGAGTCCGGATCGCCTGGTCGGTATTCACCCCGAATCGAAGATCGCCATCGATAACGACATCTTGGGTGAATTCTTCCCCAAGGCGAGGGATATCGAAAGCGGCATCCTGGCAGGCGGCGCGACGAGGGGCAGCCAGCCGAATGTTGAGGTGGTCAAGGCATCGCAACCGGACCTCGTCATAAAATGGGGACATGCCGGTGAGGAACATATCTCTCCGTTGGAGAAGGCTGGTTTGAACGTCGCCCTGATCGTCCGCGGCCCCAATGACGAATACATGCGGGAGGCGCTCAGCATGATCGGTACGGCGATCGGCCGATCGGACCGGGCCCGGATGCTGATCGATTGGCGCGATGCGGTGTCGGCAGAAATCAGTGCTGGCATCAAAACCGTACCAGACAGCAAAAGACTCAAAGCAGCGTACTTCTTCTACTCCACCGACGAGCTATGGACAGAGGGCGGTGGCACGTATGGAGATTGGCAGCTCAGACATGTTGGCGCACGGAACGCCGCCACGGAAATCCAAAGCTGGAAGAAAGTCAGCCACGAGCAAGTGGCCGCGTGGAACCCCGAGGTGATTTTTATAAGCACCTTCGAGCCGGATGCTCATGTCAATCACGTCCACAACCACCCGATCCTGGATGATACGATCGCTGCCAAGACGAAGCGCGTTTACCAGATACCACTGGGGGGGTACCGGTGGGATCCCGCCAGTCCGGAATCTCCGCTCGCTTGGATGTGGTACACCGAAATTCTCTACCCGGACGTCTTTGATTTCGATATTCGGGCAGAAATCAAGGAATGGTACCCGAAACTCTACGGCCAAACGCCCAGCGAAGAGCAGATCGACAAGATTCTGCAGATGGACATGAACAGCGGCAGCGCAGGCTACGAGCGTTTCGCGGCGAAATAGGGTTTCGTCATTCAAGCTCGTCCAGTCGGCCGAGCGGCACTGGCGTCGGTTGGACGGCCCAGAGCGTCTTGCCCGGATCTGTTGCGTTGAGTAGGGCCCCATAAGGGGGTAGGAGCGGCGCTCCCGCCGCCGCCCCCTCCGAGAGCACCGTCCATGACCGAGGCTCGGGCCTTCCGCGCTCAAGAGGGTCGTAAGCGGCGTCTGAGGGCAAGGCTCGATGCGGCGGAGGATGCCGGCTAAGGAGCGGCGAGCCGGGGATCGCGCCCATGATCGTGCTCTACTCCTACCCGGGCCTGTTCGGTCTGCCGGACAACAACCCGTTCGGCCTCAAGGTGCATGCCTTCCTGCGGCTGAGCAGGCTGCCGTTCCGCCAGGAGCAGGTGTTCGATGCGAGCACGGCACCGCGCGGGCAGCTGCCCTACATCGACGACGCAGGCGAGATCGTCGGCGACAGCGACACGATCATCGCCCACCTAGGGCACCGTTACAGCCTTGCCGTCGACCAGGACCTGACTGACACCGACCGTGCGGTCGACCATCTGGTCAGCCGGATGCTGGACGACCTCTACTGGGTGATGTCCTACTCGCGCTGGGCCGACGACCGTTTCTGGCCGCAGTTCCGCGATGCCGTGCTGCGGGAGCACCCCGAGGTGATGCCTGAGGCCATGGCCGCCGCCCGCGAGCACAACTTTAAGCGCTACCACTACCAGGGCATCGGCCGCTTCGAGGTCGATGCCGTCTACGCCCGCGGCCTGGCCGATCTGCTCACGCTCGACCACCTCCTCGGCGCCAAGCGCTTCCTCCACGGCGATGACCGGCCCCACAGCATCGACACCGCGGCTTACGGCTTCCTCGCCAACATGCTGTTCTACCCGATCGAGACGCCGCTGAAGGGGTATGCCGAGCGCGAGACCGGGCTGCGGGCCTACTGCGAGCGGGTGCATGAGAGGGTGGGCGAGGGCTGAGGGCTGGCGCAGGAGGATGCCTGCCTCCACGTCGCCAAGGTGGCGCGGTATCGGGAAAGCCGGGCCAGCTCTTTGTCTAGAGCCAGCGGCTGCAACGGAGCGCATCCTGACCCAACGGTCGGCCCGCAAGGTGCCTTCAGACGACGCTTACGCCGGACCCGATCACCCGCCGTTACCGGAGCTAGTTGCCGCCCATGTGAGCCAGCGCGCTCCGCACCGGCTCGGCGGAGATCGTGATGATCCCCTCGGAGCTGCCCTCCATCTCCAGGATTAGGGCGATTGCCCCGGAGACGGACAGGGCAGCAACGAAGAGGATCGTGATCACGGTGCCGTTGCGTGGCGCGAACAGGCCGAAGCTGACGAAGAGGGCGGTGAGCCAGAACACCACCAGTGCGAGAACCGGCCGCGGGATCACACGGCCGGCCTGGACGACCAGCAGCCAGCGCTCCTGGGCCAGATCGCCACTCACCTGCAAGGCGCGCGACTGCAGCCAGCGCTGGGCGTCGCTCGTCGGGCTCAGGGCGCGCAGCCGGTCCTGGATGGTCTCGAGCATCGCCAGGGCGCCCGAGTCATCGGGGACGGCCGTGCTCCCGCCCTCCTCGGGCCAGGTGAGCTCGATCGTCAAGGCCGTGTAGCGCCGAAGCAGATCCCGCGCCTCAGCGGTCTCCGTCCCGTAGTGAGCCATGGCACGATCGAGGAGCACGAGGTCGGCGGAGAACTCCTGCACCTCACGCGTCTTGGCCTCGAAGCTATCCCTGCCTGAGGTGATCAGCGAGCTGATCACCAGGGCTGTCAGGACGGAGACAGTTCCAGCCGCGAGGCCGACGGTGCTCTTCGTTTCGTCGCTCAGGTGATGCGACGGCAGGACTGCACGCAAGGAGATCCCCGCCAGCCCTCCGGCGAAGACGCAAACCAGGGCGATCAGGACGATGCCGATGTTGGTCATTGTGTCGCTACAGTAACAGGATCCGGTCAGAATACTAGTGCACAGACGCGTTCAGCTGATTCAGCCTGCCGCTGGGCCGGGTTCGCTTTGGTCCAGGCTGAATGCGGGGAATCGCCCTTGCATCCTCGCCCATGCCTGAATCCCCTGTATGCGCCTATGCACTAGGTGTAGCGGCTCGCGATCATCGGCGGCCGTGCTCGCGAACAGGCGCCTGCTTGCTCACATTCGTTGCGCCTGGAGCGAGGCCGGGGCTCGTGGCGCCCGCCCTTCCGGCATCCGCCCGCGGGTACCGTCTAGCTCGGCTAGACCGTAACCGTTGCCTGATCTGGGGTTCGCCGACCCGCTTGTACCTCGCCGG
>DATHAU010000598.1:0-2455 GCA_035296545.1 Microvirga sp. | reverse complement strand
TCCCATTGGGGTCGTCGGGGCTGTTGGCGTCATCGGGGTCGGATTCGTCGGAGTGGGGTTCGTGGGAGTCGGATTGGTGGGAGTTGGAGTGGGATTTGTCGGAACGGGAGCATTCTGGGGCGCTCCGAAGACGTTGAAGTCGCCTCCCGTCAGGTTGAGGCCCTTGCCGATGGTGGCGAACTGCACGTCTCCGCCAGCGGCGTTGCCGTTGCTGTCGTAGATCAGCGCGCCGGTGTCCCTGTTGTAGATGATGTGATCGTTGCTGTCCGCCGCAGCCGAGCCGATGCGCAGCATCGAGGCATCCAGCGCGCCGTTGACGGTCAGCTTGCTGAAGATCGTGTGGCTGAGCCAGATCTTGTCGCTGCCGGTGGCGAAGTCGGTGATGGTGTCCACGTTGCCGGTGGAGTTCAGGGTCGTTTCGAACACGAAGCGGTCTGCGCCGCCCCCGCCGGTGAGCACGTCGTTGCCGACGCCGCCGTAGAACCAGTCGTCGAGAGCGCCGCCATCGAGGGTGTCGTTGCCGCCCTCGGCGATCAGAACGTCATAGCCGTCCCCACCCCGCAGGACGTCATTCCCGTCCCGTGCGCGCAGATGATCGTTGCCTGCGAGCCCGTCGAGGGCGTCGCCGCTAGTAGTGCCCCAAAGTTCATTATTGGCTGATGTGCCTTGGATAGTAGCCATAGTTTATCCCTTCCAGGCACGGCCTAAGCCGCGTGGTTTGTTGGTCTTGGTGATTTGTTGATGAGTTACGCCACAGATACTGCTTAGATAAGCGGGGGCAGTTGTATCGGCCTATATGGCTAGACTGTGGTCAGTATTGCCTAATATGTGTCAGCAACAACGTTCTGTCTGCTTTAAGTCTTACGGCCTAGGTAGCGGATTTTCAATGATTTTCCCTTACGTCACTACCTACTGTTGGCTAGGGAAAAATTATACTTTTGTCGAACACGAAAAGCTCGATAAAGAGCCTTTCCGGCGCTTCCGCCATGGAGGCCCCGCGGGATTCGATAAGACAAGAATCCATTTTAGGCGCAATGTCTTACAGGAAATTGCCGATTCATCGAAAGCATCCTTGGCCTGTTCGGCGTATCGGTGCGTTCCGGAGCCGGCCTCAACGGCTGGTCCACGCCCGCAGAGCCAGGAGCGAGGCGAAGACAGGCCAGCCGAAGGCCGCAATGAGGATGTGGTCGAGGCCCACGTCCTCGTCGCCGTCGATGCCGGTCGAGACCGCGAGGAGCAGAATGACCCCGCACAAGTAGCCCATCAACAACGCATTCATCGCCCCGCCCTTTTTCGGTCGTTATGGTCGGGCTTGTGGACCATCACCTGAGCAAAACCAATGCGACGGGGGGTCGCCTCCTTTCTCCGGGAGGCGAACTTCAGGCCTTCGAGAAGGAACCTCCCTCGAAAGCCTTCACCGTCTGCGAAAAACTTCAGTTTTCCAGAAACTTAGCTGCAACCGAACGATGACCGGATCGTTCTTCCGACCAAGCAGAAGCACTTGTAGGAGGCAGCGATGCCAAAGCGGCCCCACGGACCAGACGATCCCCGGCACCCCCAAAACGGCGGCGTCGGCTGGAGCATCGGCTCCAACGGGCTCACGACGGCCGGTCAATCCGAGCTTCTGAAACATCTCGGACGGCACCTGCGGGACAGCTATCAGGATATTCTCAAGGAGCCGCCCCCGGACCGCCTCCGCAGCCTCATGAAGAGGCTGGAGGAAGACCGGGACCCGCGCGAGGAGCCTTGAGACCGCCCTGCTCCTCTCGAAGGCCGGCGATTGCGACTAGCGGCGGGGGCGCGAATCCGTGCGGCGGTTTTGATTCGAACTGCCTCCGCGAGGGATCAGGTTGTAGATCGCGAAGCCTGCCAGGATGCCGGCTCCCAGCAGCAGGATCGGGTGAGACCAGGCGCTCCGGGCCGCCCCGTAGGCCGCCTCGCGGACGGCGTACATGGGAGCGGAGGCGTGGATCAGCCGCTCGACGCGCGCCAGATTCTCCCGGCGGGTATGGACCTCCAGGTCATAGCCCTCGTCCCCGTCATGGCGTCGAAGATCGATGCTGTTGCGGGCAAAGCCGCTCGATACCAGACGGTGAACGGCCTGATCGGCCGCTTTGCGCGATGGAAAGGTTGCGCTGGCGACGGTGGTGTTCGGCATCGATGAATCCTTCTTGAATGGCAAACGGCAATTCTCGACGCGCGCCAAGGTTCCAGCGAAACGATTTCGCGCAGATCACGCCGACCGGGGCATCCGCTCCGTTGTCCAGGCTGAAATCCAGGGGTTCAGTGGCCCCGATGGACCTGCATCGCCCTGTCGGCTTCCATCAGCACCTCGAGCGCCCGCCAGGGCTTGGGCATCAGGCGAACATCCCCGGGAATGCTATCGGCGCCGTCCTCATGATCCTCCCCGGTCGTGAGGGCGGTTCTGACCCAAGGCCATTGGGACGTGACCCTG
>DATHAU010000597.1:0-2239 GCA_035296545.1 Microvirga sp. | reverse complement strand
GCTCGCCACGAGCGAGATCCGCAATCCGGACGGCTCCATCGTCTTCAGGCTCGAGAACATCGAGGTGCCGGAAACCTGGAGCCAGGTGGCCTCCGACGTGCTGGCCCAGAAGTATTTCCGCAAGGCCGGGGTTCCGGCCCGGCTGAGGAAGGTCGAGGAGAACGACGTTCCCTCCTTCCTGTGGCGCTCCGTTCCCGACGAGGCGGCCCTGGCCGCCCTTCCCGAGGACGAGCGCACCGGCTCCGAGATCTCCTCCAAGCAGGTGTTCGACCGGCTTGCGGGCTGCTGGACCTATTGGGGCTGGAAGGGCGGCTATTTCTCGTCCGAGGAGGACGCCCGGGCCTTCTACGACGAACTGCGCTTCATGCTCGCCAACCAGATGGTGGCGCCCAACTCGCCGCAATGGTTCAACACCGGCCTGCACTGGGCCTACGGCATCGACGGGCCGAGCCAGGGCCACTTCTACGTGGACCACAAGACCGGCAAGCTCACCAAGTCCAGGTCGGCCTATGAGCACCCGCAGCCCCATGCCTGCTTCATCCAGAGCGTGCAGGACGATCTGGTCAACGAGGGCGGCATCATGGACCTGTGGGTGCGCGAGGCGCGCCTGTTCAAGTACGGCTCGGGCACCGGCTCCAACTTCTCGCGCCTGCGCGGCGAGGGCGAGAAGCTCTCCGGCGGCGGGCGCTCCTCCGGCCTCATGAGCTTCCTCAAGATCGGCGACCGGGCGGCGGGCGCCATCAAGTCCGGCGGCACCACCCGGCGCGCGGCCAAGATGGTGGTGGTCGACGTGGATCACCCGGACATCGAATCCTACATCGACTGGAAGGTGAAGGAGGAGCAGAAGGTGGCCGCCCTGGTGGCCGGCTCCAAGCTCGCCAACAAGCACCTCAAGGCCATCATGAAGGCCTGCGTGAACTGCGAGGCCGAAGGCGATGCCTGCTTCGATCCGGAGAAGAACCCGGCCCTGAAGCGCGAGATCAAGATGGCCCGCCGGGTCATGATCCCGGACAACTACATCAAGCGCGTCATGCAGTTCGCGCGCCAGGGCTACACCGACATCGAGTTCCCGGTCTACGACACCGACTGGGATTCGGAAGCCTACCTCACCGTGTCGGGCCAGAACTCCAACAACTCCGTCTCCATCGCGGACGACTTTTTGCGCGCGGTGGAAAACGATGGGGAGTGGAAGCTCACCGCCCGCAAGGACGGCAAGGTGGTCAAGACCCTCAAGGCCCGCGACCTGTGGGAGCAGATCGGCCACGCCGCCTGGGCCTCTGCCGATCCGGGCCTGCACTTCAACACCACCATGAACGACTGGCACACCAGCCCGGCGGGCGGGCGCATCCGCGCGTCGAACCCGTGCTCGGAATACATGTTCCTGGACGACACCGCCTGCAACCTGGCCTCCGCCAACCTGCTGCAGTTCTTCAACCGCGAGACCAAGACCTTCGACGCCGAATCCTTCGAGCATGCCTGCCGCCTCTGGACGGTGGTGCTCGAAATCTCCGTCACCATGGCGCAGTTCCCGTCCAGGGAGATCGCGCAGCTTTCTTATGAGTACCGCACGCTGGGCCTCGGCTACGCCAATATCGGCGGCCTGCTCATGACCATGGGCCTTCCTTACGACTCCGACGCGGGCCGGGCGCTGGGCGGCGCGATCACCGCCATCATGACCGGCGTGTCCTACGCCACCTCCGCCGAGATGGCGGGCGAGCTCGGGCCGTTCCCGAACTACAAGGCCAACGCCAAGCACATGCTGCGGGTGATCCGCAACCACCGCCGCGCGGCTCATGGACAAGCGCAGGGGTACGAGGGCCTGTCCGTCAACCCGGTCCCCCTCGACCACGCCTCCTGCCCGGACCAGGCCCTGGTGGCCCATGCCAAGGAGGCCTGGGACCGGGTCCTGGAGCTCGGCGAGCGCAACGGCTACCGCAACGCTCAGGCCACGGTCATCGCGCCCACCGGCACCATCGGCCTGGTGATGGATTGCGACACCACCGGCATCGAGCCCGACTTCGCCCTGGTGAAGTTCAAGAAGCTCGCGGGCGGCGGCTACTGGAAGATCATCAACCGGGCGGTGCCCGACGCGCTTCGCGCCCTGGGCTACCGCGACTCCGAGATCGCCGAGATCGAGGCCTATGCGGTGGGCCACGGCGACCTGAACCAGGCGCCCGCCGTCAACCCCGGCGCGCTCAAGGCCAAGGGTTTCACCGACGAAAAGATCGCCGCGCTGAAC
>DATHAU010000596.1:0-1976 GCA_035296545.1 Microvirga sp. | reverse complement strand
GCCCCCACATGGCGGCCGACCAGGTTGGCCGCGAGATCGGCCACCCCCGCGCCGCCCGAGCAGGTGATCCGGTCCCCGTCCATCACGTAGAGGCGGTCCGCCACGGGGGTCAGCTCGGCGAATTCCTCCACGAAATCCCGGTAATGGTACCAGCTCACGCAGCACTGGCGGCCCTTCATGAGCCCGAGGCGGGCGAGCACGAAGCTTCCGGTGCAGATCCCCGCGAGCCTGACCCCGGCCCCTGCGGCCTTCCTCAGATAGGCGGCGATCTCCGGCGCGACCGTGGACGCGCCCCCGAGGAGCCCGCCGACGATCACCAGGTAGTCGAAGCCCCCCGGCTCCGCGAGGTCCGAGGTCGGCTGGATCTCGATGCCGCAGCTCGACCGGATCGGCTGGAGGCGGGGGCTCATCACCTCCCAGGCGCAGGCGATGGGCCGGCTGCGGTCCCCCTCGTCGGCGGCCAGGCGCAGCACGTCCAGGAAGGTGGAGAAGGCCGTCAGGGTGAACCTGGGCATGAGCACGAAGCCGACCTTGAGCCGGGGCGATTCTTTTAACATGGTTACAGGCCTGTTTGACGGTTTCATCCTAGCAGGATGTCGCATTCATACAAGAATTCGCCCCCGTTCGGGCCTAAGTTGGCCCCATAGGATGAGGTCAGCCATGCGACGCTTCTCGCTTCTGTCGCTCCTGCGGGAGTCGGCGAACGCTCATGAGGGCTGGGGCCGCCAGTGGCGCGCGCCGGAGCCCAAGGTCGGCTACGACGCGGTGATCGTCGGCGGCGGCGGGCACGGGCTGGCCACGGCCTATTACCTCGCCAAGGAGCACGGGATGCGCAACATCGCCGTGCTGGAGAAGGGATGGATCGGCGGCGGCAACACGGGCCGCAACACCACCATCATCCGGTCGAACTATCTCTACGACGAGAGCGCGGCCATCTACGAGCACGCCCTCAAGCTCTGGGAGACCATGTCCCGGGAGCTGAACTACAACGTCATGTACTCGGCCCGCGGGGTGATGATGCTCGCCCACAACGTGCACGACGTGCAGAGCTTCAAGCGCCACGTCTACGCCAACCGCCTCAACGGCATCGACAACGAGTGGCTGACGCCGGAAGAGGCCAAGGAATTCTGCCCGCCGCTCAACATCTCCAGGAGCCTGCGCTACCCGGTCATGGGCGCGGCCCTGCAACGGCGCGGCGGCACCGCCCGCCACGACGCGGTGGCCTGGGGCTATGCCCGCGCGGCCGATGCGCTCGGCGTGGACATCGTCCAGAACTGCGAGGTCACGGGCATCCGCCGCGCCCTCGACGGGGCGGTGGAGGGGGTGGAGACCACCCGCGGCTTCATCCGCACCCCGCGGGTCGGCGTGGTGGCGGCGGGCCACACCAGCGTGATCATGGAGAAGGCGGGCGTGCGCATGCCCCTGGAGAGCTTCCCGCTCCAGGCGCTGGTGTCGGAGCCGGTCAAGCCGGTCTTCCCCTGCGTGGTCATGTCGAACGCGGTGCACGCCTACATCTCGCAATCGGACAAGGGCGAGCTCGTCATCGGGGCGGGCACGGACCAGTACGTGTCCTACAGCCAGCAGGGCGGCATCCACATCCCCACCCACACCCTCGACGCCATCTGCGAGCTCTTCCCGCAATTCACCCGCATGAGGATGCTGCGCAACTGGGGCGGCATCGTCGACGTGACCCCGGACCGCTCGCCCATCATCGGCAAGACGCCGGTGCCGGGGCTGTTCGTCAATTGCGGCTGGGGGACCGGAGGCTTCAAGGCGACGCCGGGCTCCGGCCACGTGTTCGCCCACACCATCGCCCGGGGCGAGCCGCATCCCATCGCCGGGCCCTTCACCCTCGACCGCTTCCGCACCGGCCGCCTCATCGACGAGGCGGCGGCGGCGGCGGTCGCCCATTGAGGCCCCCATGCTGCTCGTGACCTGCCCCTATTGCGGCCCGCGCCCCGAGATCGAATTCCGCT
>DATHAU010000595.1:0-2218 GCA_035296545.1 Microvirga sp. | reverse complement strand
CCTCCTCTCTGTACGTCAGTTCGCCCGTGGCTTTGTCGAAGCCTGCCTCAACCGTGCGGGTGATCACCTCGCCCTTGGTCGTAGCCTCGGCGACGCGGGCGTTGAAGCCGTCGATGTTGCGAACTCCCACCTTCGACATCTTCTTGTAGCGGTCCTCCATCTCGCGCACCGCCCATTTGAGGGCCACCACCGCCTTCTTGGGATCGGTGACCACGGGGGTGAGCAGGTGGGGAATGCCGTCATAGACGGACAGCTCCAGCATCTTGGGATCGACCATGATCAGGCGGCACTGCTCTGGCGTGAAGCGGTATAGGAGCGACAGGATCATGGTGTTGATGGCCACCGACTTGCCCGATCCGGTGGTGCCGGCCACCAGCAGGTGGGGCATGCGGGCAAGATCGGCGATGACGGGTTCTCCGCCGATGGTCTTGCCGAGGCACAGGGCGAGCTTGTGCTTGGAGGTCTCGAAGTCCTGGGAGGCGAGGAGTTCGCGCAGGAACACGGTCTCGCGCTTGTGGTTGGGCAGCTCGATGCCGATGGCGTTGCGGCCCTGGACCACGGCGACGCGGGCGGACACGGCGCTCATGGATCGTGCGATGTCGTCGGACAGCGAGATAACGCGGGAGGACTTGGTGCCGGGCGCAGGCTCCAGCTCGTACAGCGTCACAACAGGGCCGGGGCGCACGTTGATGATCTCGCCCTTGACGTTGAAGTCCCAGAGCACGTTCTCGAGGATGGCGGCGTTCTCCTGGAGAACTTCGATGGGAACCTCGAAGCCGCTCGAGGCATCCGGTTCTCCAAGGAGATCCAGGGGCGGAAGCTCGAATGTGAACGATGCCCTGGCAGGGGCCGGATCATGGGCCGCCGGGTGGCTGTCATTGGCCGCCACCGGGGCATGGGACCGCAACGCGCGGCCTGCCGCGGGGAGGCGCGGTTCGTCCTGAACCAGGCGGATCGGGGCCGCCGCAGCCCTGCGCGGGACCTCCCCTGTCGGGGCCTCGGGCCGGAAGGCCGGCGGGCTCTCCAGACGGGAGCGCGGCACGCTCTCCTCAACGGAAATGGTCCTGGCGGGAGCCTCCCGTGCAGGAAGCTCCTGCGCCCGCACCTCCACCCTGTCCTCAACCCGCTTGCGTGGCGGCGCGGGAGGAGCGGCCTTCAGGGTCGGATCGAGCACATAGGTGCCGGGCTGCCACAGGAAGGAATAGGATCGCCGCAAAGCCGGCAGGTCGAACGCCGCAATGTCATGGGCAGCCGAGACCTCGGGCTCCCGCACGGCCTCCTGCGCGGCAGGGGCGCGCGCCACGTCCGGTTCCGGCGCGGTTTTGGGCGTCACATCCCTGTCCCGCGAGACGGCCTGTCCCGTATGCCCGAAGATCTGGCGCGGCGCGCGGCGGGGCGCAGGAGGAATGCTCTGCGGCTCCGGAGCGGGCTCGCTCCGGCGCATGAGGGGGGATGGGCGCGGGAGCGGCGGCTCCGCAGGGCGGGTGGGCTGGACGGCCTCCGCTGCCGGAGCCGCCTCCTCGGCGGGAAAGCGACCGGCCGCCTGCCTTCTCCTCTCCTTGAGGACGCGATCGGGCGTACGGGTGAACCGCACGTCCGACGGCATGGAAGGAGGCTGACCCCAGGTCGGGTCCTCGAAGCCTGAGGGGATGCCCCTCCCCCGCGCGATGGGCTGCGTCGTGGTGGGGCGGAAACGGTGCGCCTGGGCTGCCGCGGGAGAGGATGCGGAGGAACCGTCCCCTGCCCCGTGGAGATCGGGACCGTAGTCCCCCTCTGGCCTGGGGGAATCAGAACCGTAGGCGGCAGGAGATGAAGGCCGTCGTCTGAAATGCATGGCTCTTGATGGGTCTGAGCGGAGCCCTTCGGTCCGCGAGGAGCGTTCGCCGGCGATTAGGCGCTCCCAATCGTAAAAAGAGGATTAGGAGCCGGCAACGCAGCGCCCACGTTAGGCAATTTGTCCCCTGCGGCGGGGTTCCGTTCGCGGCCGCAAGGGCGCTGGCGCGCTCCTTCGATTCATGCGCCTTATCGGGCGCGGAAAGGGCAGTTTCCGCCTTGCAAATGGCCCGCCTGATCACCATCTTTCCAGGACAGGCAGCGGCCCTTGAGGCCGCCGGGATCCAGCGGATCCCCTCCCCCTTGAGCCGGCGAACAATTCGCTTGCAATACGGAGGGAATCGCTTATATCCGCCTTCCCCAGCCCGGCGCGACAGCATCGGGC
>DATHAU010000594.1:0-7024 GCA_035296545.1 Microvirga sp. | reverse complement strand
ATGCAGGGCTTACGGTCTGCCTAGGCGCCATATCGATACTTTGTATCTTTGAGGCAGTATCAACAAGGGCTGTATCATTGCTCAGCCAGCGCCACGTTCCGAGTCTATAGCCGCACACCGAATATCTGTCCCATCACAGCGGACGCAGACGATTCCACCACGTCTTAGCTGCCGGGATCAGAACCCTGATCTTAAACTCTGCCCCTGACAAACGTGGCTATGATTGCTTGAAGTCAGCACAAGAGGCGGTACCTTATTGGAAGATGCATGACCTGGCTCATCCAGGCGTATCTGCGGAGGAAACCATGAAATATCTAGCCTATGCCACTGTCTCTGCTCTTGTGTTTGCATCTCCCGTCCTGGCCCAGCCTGCTACACAGTCACCAACAGGCAATCTGGAGCGGCTATCCTCTTTTCAGAGCACAGGAACAGAGGAGCCCAAGCCAATTCCGCAGGAGGGGCGTAGAGCAGATGCGATTCGACGCAACCTCCAGAAAGTTAAGCTGCCGCAAGGCTTCAAAATCGAGCTCTATGCCCTCGTGCCAGATGCACGCCATATGGCTGTCGGCCCGAATGCAGGGGTCGTCTTCGTCGGCACGCGCAAGAGCAACGTCTACGCGGTGACAGATCGCGACAAGGATCGCGTGGCTGACGAGGTGAAGCAGTTTGCCCCGCCTATCAGCATGAAGATCCCGAATGGCCTCTGCTTCTCACCAGACGGCATCCTGTATGTGGTGGAGCAGAACCGGGTGCTGCAATTCCCTGCGGCGGAATTCTTCTACGAGGGAGCGGACGTTGCCGCCTTCCAGGCGGTCAAACAGGGAGAGCTGATCCCACCCTCCGAAGAAAGCTTCAATCACACTGCCCGTGTCTGCCGGGTCGGGCCCGATAACAAGATCTACATCGCGCTCGGGCAGCCGTTCAACGTGCCTGCGAAAGAAAAGCTCGAGCTCTACACGCGCACCGGGATCGGGGGCATCATCCGAATGGACCAGGACGGGAAGAATAGGGAGGTCTATGCGACTGGCGTTCGTAACTCTGTCGGCATAGCGTTCAACCCAGCCGACAAGATGCTCTGGTTCACGGACAACCAGGTCGACGGAATGGGAGATGACATTCCGCCAGGGGAGATCAATCGCGCGACCCAAGCCGGACAGAACTTCGGATTTCCATGGTACGGCGGGGGCACAGTGCGCACCACCGAGTACAAGAATGACCAGGTTCCTTCAGGGGTCGTAAACCCGCAGGTCGAAACTGACGCCCATGCAGCCGACCTTGGGCTGACGTTCTACACGGGCAACATGTTTCCGCAGCAATATCGGGGCGGGATCTTCATAGCCCAGCATGGATCCTGGAATCGCACAAAGCCGGTGGGCGCACGGATCATGTTTGCTCCCCTCAAGCAGGACGGCACCGCCGACAAGGCGCAGGTTTTTGCAGAGGGGTGGCTCACCGAGGCCGGTGAGTATCTCGGGCGGCCGGTCGACGTGGCGCAGATGCTGGATGGCTCACTGCTCGTGTCTGACGACACGGCGGGCGCGATCTACCGGATTTCCTACGGACAGTAATCCTTTGCCGGGCGCGTCGTTATCGGCGCGCCTGGTTTCAAGGAGCCAACATGATACGCACTGCTCTTACTACGGCCATCCTCATGCTCACCTGCTCTGGACATACCCACGCAGCAGATGCACGCGCCGGACGGGCAAAGGTCGCCGGCGTTTGCCAGGCCTGCCACGGCATGGACGGCCTTTCGAAGAATCCCGAAGCGCCAAATCTGGCAGGCCAGATCGAAAACTATCTTGTTAAGGCACTGACGGAATATCGTAGCGAAGTGCGCAAGAACGAAGCCATGAACATCGTCTCGAAGGAACTCTCGGACGAGGACATCACCAACATCTCAGCCTATTACGCATCGATTCAGATTGACGTTATTCCGCCCTAGTCGAGATCGGGCTACTTCACGCGTTGCGGAACCATGCTGCTGACCTGCGTTACTACCTGCATGCACTCCGCCTCTTTCCCTTGTTGATCGAGTTGCTTGGCCTGTTGCAGCATTTGCATGGCTTGGTTGGCACCCGACGTTTGGGAGGGAGAAGTCGCGGGATTATTGTGAGCCGGGGCCGCCGGTTGCGAGGTCGAGCCGGTTGTCGACGGTGTTGTCAATGCAGGTCCGGAACCCTCCTGCGTGGCTGTCACGGACTTTTCGAGGTCAGCAATCTGCTGGGTGCACGGACCAGCAACTGCAGGGCTGACAAGGATTGCTAAGCTGAAGATGATTGGGCGAAACATGATGCCCTCCTGAAGCGAGCCCCCAAAACCAACTGGCTCAGCCCCAGCCTGTTCCGGCACCTGTCCGCCGTTCGGCGGTTCCTGATGAGCAAAGTCTCCCTGAACTTATGGTTTTCGGGGTTTGCCTGCTGTACCCTTTGTTCGCGCAGGAGCGGAGCGCTGATCTGATGCAGGAGCGCGGCACAGCCGGCGCGAGGCTGCGAAGGTCGGCGGCGCGACCCAAGCCCGTGAGACAGCCGCTGAGCTGACGGCTCGAAGCCTATTGCAAGTCGAGCGAATGGTGCCCAGGATAAGGTGCACGTCGCCAAGGGTACTTGGCGCACGATATGCCTTAAGGGAAGGTGAGGGCTCGTCGGGCCGCTGTCCGCGAGCAGGGAGAGATCCATGGAAGAAGACAAGCTTCGGTCACTAATCAGCGCCGTCAAGGATGGGCGCATGTCGCGCCGTGGCTTCATCGCCCGGATGGCCTCGGTTGGGTTTACGGCCCCGATGGCAGGCATGCTGCTCGCTCAGGCAGGCGTTGCCTTTGCACAGGCCCAACCGGCCTACAAGCCGACCAAGGCCGGCGGCGGCGGACCGCTCAAGCTCCTGTTCTGGCAAGCCGTCACCCTTATCAACCCGCATTTCGCGACGGGTACCAAGGACCAGAACGGCTCCCGGGTCTTCTACGAGCCGCTCGCTGGCTGGGACAAGGACGGCAACCTCGTCCCCTTCCTGGCAGCCGAGATCCCGAGCCGCGAGAACGGCGGGCTCTCAGCGGATGGGGCCACCGTTACCTGGAAGCTCAAGCGTGGCGTGAAGTGGCACGACGGCCAGCCCTTCACCGCCGACGACGTGGTGTTCAATTGGGAGTACGCGATCGATCCGGCGACTGCCGTCACGACGAGCGGATCCTACACCAGCCTGAAAACCGTCGACAAGGTGGACGACCACACCGTCCGGCTCGTGTTCAAGCAGCCCACGCCCTTCTGGGCCGACCCCTTCGTCGGCGTGGTCGGCATGATCATCCCGAAGCATGTCTTTGCGGACTACAAGGGCGCCAAGTCCCAGGAGGCGCCTGCCAACCTCAAGCCTGTCGGAACCGGCCCCTACAGGTTTGTCGATTTCAAGCCCGGCGATATCCTGCGCGGCGAGCGCAACCCCGACTACCACATTCCAGGTCAGCCCCATTTCGACACGATCGAGATCAAGGGCGGTGGCGATGCCGTCTCGGCGGCCCGGGCGGTGATCCAGACCGGTGAGTTCGACTACGCCTGGAACATGCAGGTCGAGGACGACATCCTCAAGCGCATGGAGACCGGTGGGCGTGGCAAGGTCATCACAGTTCCGAGCGGTGACCTCGAGTTCATCATCCTCAACACTACCGATCCCTGGACCGAGATCGATGGCGAGCGCTCCCACGCCAAATCGAAGCACCCCACCCTCACCGATCCAGCGGTCCGCCAAGCCATCAACCTGCTCATAGACAGGGACTCGATCCAACGGTTCATATACGGCCGCGGCGGCACGGCGACGGCGAACTTCGTCAACGCCCCGGCGCAGTTCCGTTCGCCAAACATGAAATACGAGTTCAACATCGACAAGGCAAACAAGATCCTCGACGAAGCCGGCTGGAAGCAGGGCGCAGACGGAATTCGCGGAAAGGACGGCAAGAAGCTCAAGTACGTCCTCCAAACTTCGATCAATGCGCCTCGCCAGAAAACGCAGGCCATCATCAAGCAGGCCTGCCAAAAGGCTGGAATCGATCTGGAGCTCAAGTCCGTGCCCGCAACGGTGTTCTTCTCGTCGGACGTGGCCAATCCAGACACTTACACGAAGCTCTACTGCGACATGGAGATGTACACGACGACGCAGCCGCAACCCGATCCGGAGCGATTCCTCAATCAGTTCGTCTCGTGGGAGGTCGCAACGAAGGAAAACAAGTGGCAGGGGCGAAACATCTCGCGCTATGTCGATCCGGCGGCTGACGAGGCCTACCGAGCGGCGCAGAAGGAGCTCGACCCAGTTAAGCGCGCTGCGCTCTTCATCAAGATGAACGACATCTTCTGCAGCGCGAACGTGATCCTGCCGATCATATCCCGCACGCGAACGGCTGCCTGCAGCAACACGCTGGTGCCCAACTACAGCGGCTGGGACGCTGACCTGTGGACGCTTAACAGCTGGTACCGCGAGGCATGATCCCTCGCGTGACACGAGCTGGTGGATACGAGGGCGCCTGATGACGGATTACGTGATCAGGCGCCTTCTCGTCGCGATCCCGAGCCTACTCGGGATTAGCCTTATCCTGTTCACGATGCTGGCGCTCGCGCCCGGGGACCCGTTCAGCGAGCTCGCAACCAACCCGAACATCCCGCCTGAGGTGCGGGCGAACCTGCGCGAGAAGTTCGGCCTCGACGACCCCATTTTAGTTCGCTACCTGCGCTGGCTCGCCGCGATGGCGCAGGGTGACTGGGGCTTCTCGTTCGCGAGCCGCGTCGACGTCGACACGCTCATCCTCCAGCGCGTGCCCACCACGCTCTTCGTCATTGGATCGTCCCAAATTCTAGCGCTCGTCATCGCGCTGCCTGTCGGGATCTATGCCGCGACCCGTCCTTACTCCGTGTTCGACCAGATCGCGAACACCCTCGCGTTCGTCGGGTTCTCGCTGCCGACCTTCTTCACGGGACTGCTGCTCATCCTGATCTTCTCAATCAAGCTCGACTGGCTGCCCTTCGTCTATAGGGCTGACATCCCGGAGACCGGCTGGCGCTGGTACTGGGAGCACGTCCGGCAGGCACTCATGCCGGTCCTCGTCCTGGGTCTGTTTCAGGCAGCGTCCTACACTCGTTACGTGCGCTCGGCGGTGCTGGATGTGGTCCGGCTGGACTATGTCACCACGGCACGCGCCAAAGGCCTGCCCGAGCGGATTGTGACGCTGCGGCATGTTGCGCGCAACGCACTTATCCCCGTGGTCACCCTCGTAGCGTTGCAGATGCCCGCCGTCTTCGGCGGCGCCATCGTCACCGAGCAGATCTTCCGGGTGCCCGGCATCGGATCCCTTCTCATCAACGCGATGCTCGCGAACGACACTCCAGTCGTTATGGCGGTAACCTTCGTCTTCGCCTGCCTCGTCGTGTTCTTCAACCTTCTTGCGGACGTGCTCTATGGCTGGCTCGATCCTCGCATCTCCTTCCGGTAAAGCGGCTTCCCCGGCTGCTCGCCCCGCCTCGCGGGGCGGCGAGACGTGGCGGCGCTTCCGTCGTCACCGGCTGGCCATGGCGGGTGCTTTCATCTTAGGCTTGATGTGCCTCGGCGTGATCATCGGCCCCCTTCTCTGGCCCGTCGCGATCAACGACATCGACTTCGCGGCAACCTTGCAAGGCCCATCCCTTGCTCATCCCTTCGGCACTGACGACCTGGGTCAGGACCTGCTCGCGCGCATGATCTATGGTGGTCGAATCTCGCTTGCGGTGGGATTCGCGGCGATGATCATCGCGACTCTCGTGGGAGTCGTGATCGGCGCGGTCGCCGGCATGTCACGCGGCATCGCCAATACCTTTCTGACGTGGCTTACCGACCTCTTCCTGTCATTGCCACAGCTGCCGCTCCTGCTTCTCGTCATCTATCTCTTCCGTGACCGGCTCAAGGCTATATTCGGTCTCGAGGGCGGTGTCTTCGTCGTAATCGTGCTGGTGATCGGAGGCTTCCGCTGGATGCCGGTGGCTCGCTTGGTGCGGGCGCAGTTCCTCTCTCTGCGGGAGAAGGAATTCGTCGAGGCGGCGCGCTCCCAGGGCGCAAGCCGGCGGCGTCAAGTGCTGCGTCACATTCTGCCAAACGCGCTCGGACCGGTGATTGTAGCGAGCACGATTGAGGTCTCGACGGCAATCATCGCGGAATCGACCCTCTCGTTCCTCGGCCTTGGCTTCCCGCCAGACATTCCCACCTGGGGGCGCATCCTGTTCGACGCCAAGGATCACCTTGAGTTTGCTCCCCACTGGGCCCTTTTTCCAGGAGCCGCGATCTTCCTAACTGTCCTGTCAATTAACTTTGTCGGCGACGGCCTGCGCGACGCCCTCGACCCGCGACGCATCATCTAGAGGGCAGGCCAGACCGTGACAGAGTCGATCCTTGAGGTTCAGGAACTCACCGCCGCCTTCCGGGTCGAAGGTGCGTGGCGCCCCGTCGTGCGCAACCTATCCTTCTCGATCGGGCCGAAAGAGACCGTGGCTATCGTGGGCGAGTCGGGCTCCGGCAAGAGCGTCACCGCACTTTCCATCATGCGCCTTCTGCCCCGTGATACGAGCCGGGTTACCGGGCGGGTGATCCTCAAGGGCCGTGATCTCCTGGGATTGCCGAACGCCGAGATGCGCCGCGTCCGTGGCGACGACATCGCCATGATTTTCCAAGAGCCGATGACGAGTCTCAATCCCGTGCTGACCATCGGCTTTCAGATCGGGGAAGCACTGATGCTGCACCGGCGTCTCTCGCGGGCAGAGGCCGACGCGGAGACGGTGCGCCTATTGGAAAAGGTGCGCATCCCGAATGCAAGAGCCCGTCTTAACGACTACCCTCACCGGTTTTCGGGAGGGATGCGCCAGCGCGTCATGATCGCCATGGCGCTCGCCTGCCGACCGAAGCTTCTCATCGCCGACGAACCGACAACGGCTCTGGACGTGACCATTCAGGCGCAGATCCTCGACCTCATCAAGAGCCTCCAGGAAGAGGAGGGCATGTCCGTCCTCTTCATCACCCACGA
>DATHAU010000593.1:0-3904 GCA_035296545.1 Microvirga sp. | reverse complement strand
ATGGCGAAGCCCGGATAGGGCGCGTCCTTGAGGGGCTCCACGGAAATCCGGGTTCGCACCGGCTTGTCCCGCCCGGCGGGGGCGCGGAGCGCCCGGGCGAGGCGCTCCGGGTCCCGGAGCACCGCATGGGTGATCTGCGCGTCCCGGCCCTTGAGGCGCACCACGCTCACCGCCAAGCCCGGCCCGCATTCCGGTGGGGCGCAGAAGGCCAGGGCCTGGGGCTCCGCCCGGTCCTCGGCCAGCCATTTCCGCAAGGGAAGGGCCTCCCACGGCGCGCCGGCGGGCACGCCCTCCACGGGCCGCGGGATGTAGCCGCAGGTGGCGAGCGACAGGGCGAGGGCGACGATGGCGGACCGGAAGCACAGGCGGAAGGGCATCGCCTCCTTCTATGGGGCAAAAGGGCCGGAAGGTCGATGGGGTCGAGGGGCGGGGCGAGCCTTGGTTTCGGTTTTCGGTAGGGGGTGGGGAGCCTCTTCCCCTCTCCCGTGTGGGAGAGGGGCAGGGGTGAGGGCAGGACGGTGCAGGATGAAACGCTGCGCTTCATCTGCTCACGACCGGCTGTGCTCTGTTCGGAAGGGCCTTCCCTCACCCCTGGCCCCTCTCCCACACGGGAGAGGTGAAGTCGCGCCTCACTCTATGAACGTCTCACCCGGCCGCACCACCCCCACCCCTGCCCTCCCCGCAAGGGAGAGGGGAAAGACGAAGCGCGGCCCTGCGCCCAGCCCATGAAAAAAGCCCGGCTAAGGCCGGGCTTTCAAGACGGTGACCGTCGGTCCCTACTGCACGAGGCGGGGGCCGCCCGTGACCGGGTTTTCGTTCTCGGCCAGGATGCCCAGGCGGCGGGCCACCTCGGAATAGGCCTCCACCAGCCCGCCCATGTCGCGGCGGAAGCGGTCCTTGTCGAGCTTGTCCTTGGACTTGATGTCCCACAGGCGGCAGGAATCCGGGGAGATCTCGTCGGCCACGACGATGCGCATCATCTCGCCTTCCCACAGGCGGCCGGTCTCGATCTTGAAGTCCACGAGGCGGATGCCGACGCCCAGGAAAAGGCCGGACAGGAAGTCGTTGACCCGGATGGCCAGCGCCATGATGTCGTCGATCTCCTGGGGCGAGGCCCAGCCGAAGGCCGTGATGTGCTCCTCGGACACCATCGGGTCGTTCAGGTCGTTGTTCTTGTAGTAGAACTCGATGATCGAGCGGGGGAGTTGGGTGCCTTCCTCGAGGCCGAGCCGGGTCGCCATCGAGCCCGCCGCCACGTTGCGCACCACCACCTTGAGGGGGATGATCTCCACCTCGCGAATCAGCTGCTCGCGCATGTTCAGGCGGCGGATGAAGTGGGTGGGCACGCCGATCTCGTTCAGGTGCTGGAAGATGTATTCCGAGATCCGGTTGGTGAGCACGCCCTTGCCGTCGATCACCTCGTGCTTCTTGGCGTTGAAGGCGGTCGCGTCGTCCTTGAAATGCTGGATGAGCGTTCCGGGCTCGGGGCCCTCATAGAGGACCTTCGCCTTGCCCTCATAGATGCGACGGCGACGATTCATAGGCGTGTACCGTGGTTTGAGAAAATCCATTGCCGTGGCTCCTTGGGGATGGAATGGTTAAGATCCGCGGCTGGCGTGGGCGCGGCTTGAGGCCGGCGCTCCGCTTGGGCGCAACCTATCCGATCCCTCGAACAAGCACAACGCGGGGCAGAAGGCTGCCGGGGTGCAGGGCGTTGCGGCTCATCTTCCTACTCATCTTCCCACATGGCGACGACTGGCGGCGGCGCGAATGCGCCCTTATATCGCAGGACGTCACAACACCAGGAGACCGATTCCATGCCCAGCTTCGACGACCGCAGAGACGCCTTCGAGAAGCAGTTCGCCCATGATGCGGACCTGCGCTTCAAGGCCACGGCCCGCCGCAACAAGCTCTTCGGGCTCTGGGTGGCCGAGCGGCTGGGCAAGACCGGACCGGACGCGGAAGCCTACGCCAAGAGCGTCGTCCTGGCCGATTTCGAGGAGGCGGGCGATGCGGACGTGCTGCGCAAGGTGGGCCGCGATCTCGACGGGGCCGGCAAGTCGATCGGCGAGGGCGAACTCACCCGCACCATGGGGGAGTTGATGGCCCGCGCCGTGGAAGAGATCAAGGCGGGCCGCTGACGGCCTGCTTCCTGCGCCGCAGCGCAGGCTCAAGAACCGAAAACAAAGAAGGGGCGCCATGCTGACCGATCCATCCTTTCGCAACCTGCTCCAGCGTGGCTCCCCCGTCCTGTCCGCCTGGTGCGGCCTGCCGGAGCCGTCCGTTCCCGGCCTCCTGGCCCGGGAGGCCTTCGACGCCGTCACCCTGGACATGCAGCACGGGGCCATCGACTTTTCCGCCGCCCTGCGGGCGGTGCCCCTGATCGCGGCGGCGGGAAAGCCCGCCCTGGTGCGCATCCCGGTGGGGGATTTCGCATCGGCGTCGCGCTTCCTGGATGCGGGCGCGTCGGGGGTGATCGCCCCCATGATCAACAGCGTCGAGGACGCCCGCCGCCTTGCGGGCTTCACCAAGTTTCCCCCCGTGGGAGAGCGGAGCTGGGGTCCCCAGGGGGCGCTGGCCCTCTCGGGCCTGGAGCCGGCCGCCTATTTCCAGCAGGCCAACGAGCTGACCGTCACCTTCGCCATGGTGGAGACCCGGGAGGCGCTCGCCGTCATCGACGGGATCCTGGCGGTTCCCGGAATCGACGGCGTCTTCATCGGCCCGTCCGACCTCTCCATCGCCCTGTCGGAGGGACGGGAGCTCAACCCCACGGCCGCGGAGGTGGAGCAGGCCCTCGACCATGCCGTCTCGCGGGCCAGGGCCGCGGGCAAGCTCGCGGCCGTCTACGCGGCCTCCGGGTCGCGGGCGGCCGAGCTGGGCCGCCGGGGCTTCCAGTTCATCTCCGTCGCGAGCGATACGGTCCTGCTCAGGTCCGGCGCCCAGGCGGCCCTGGCGGCCGCCCGGGCCTAGGCCTCCCGCGGGTGGGGGAGGCCGAAGGACCCGGCGAGGAACAACCCGCCGTGGCGCAGGCCGCCGCCGTCGATCCCGTGGCCGACGCCAGGGGAGAGGTGCCACTGGCAGGGGATTTCCGCCCCGGCCAGGGCCTCCTTGGAGAAGAAGAACATCTCGACGGGAACCACCTCATCCCCGTCGCCGTGGACGAGCAGGATCGGCGGCCTGGAGCCTGAAGCGGACTTCAGGCTCTCGGGGCCCCGGCCATCCTCCAGCACCAGCAGGCCGGAATAGGCCAGGATCGCCGCCGGAGCCGCGGCCCGGCGCAGGCCCACATGCAGGGCCATCATGGCCCCCTGGCTGAACCCCACCAGGGCGAGCCTCGCGGCGGGCAGCCCGTGGCGGGCGAGCTCCCGGTCGAGAAAGGCGTCGAGGCCGGGGGCCGCATAGGTCACCCCGCGCCAGAACTCCCTGGGGTCGCGCAGGGTGAGGGGAAACCATTGCCGCCCCATGGGGGCGCCCTCGTAAGCGTCGGGCGCGTGCGGGGCGACGAAGGCGGCGTCCGGCAGCCAGTCCCGCCATTGCCGCCCCAGCTCGATCAGGTCGTTCCCGTCCGCCCCGAGGCCGTGGAGAAAGACCACGAGCTGCTGGGCGCGGCCGGATTTCGGGGCAAGGCGCGGGCCGTCGATGGAAGCCATGGGGAGGGGACCTTTCGATGGTCGTGAGCAAGAGGGTGGCAGGGCCGAACGGGGACTTAGAGCATTTTCCGCCGAAGGGGCCCCGGCCCGCCGTTGGAAAATGCGGCGCCGCAGGCAGGAGGAGGGGCCTTCGCGAGGGCGAGAGCCCCTTCACGTCAAGGGACTGCCCTCCCGGGCCTTGGCCGCCCGGTAATAGGCCCACAGCACCTTGGCGGCGACCCCGCGCCAGGGCCGCCAGCGTTCGGCCAGGGCCG
>DATHAU010000592.1:0-1702 GCA_035296545.1 Microvirga sp. | reverse complement strand
CGCAAGCCCGGCGAGCCGCCGCCGACCCTGTTCGAATACCTGCCCGACAACGCCCTGGTGTTCACCGACGAGAGCCACGTGACCGTGCCGCAGATCGGCGGCATGTACCGGGGCGACTTCCGCCGCAAGGCGACGCTCGCCGAATACGGCTTCCGCCTGCCCTCCTGCCTGGACAACCGCCCCTTGCGCTTCGAGGAATGGGACGCCATGCGGCCGCAATCGGTGCATGTGTCGGCCACCCCGGCCAAGTGGGAGATGGAGCAGACCAGCGGCGTGTTCGTGGAGCAGGTGATCCGCCCCACGGGCCTCGTGGACCCGGTGGTGGAGATCAGGCCCGCCCGCTCGCAGGTGGACGACCTGGTGCACGAGGTGAAGGAGCTGGCGGCGCAGGGCTACCGCACCCTGGTGACCACGCTGACCAAGCGCATGGCCGAGGACCTGACCGAATACATGCACGAGAACGGCATCCGGGTTCGCTACATGCACTCGGACATCGACACGCTGGAGCGCATCGAGATCATCCGCGACCTGCGCCTCGGGGCCTTCGACGTGCTCATCGGCATCAACCTGCTGCGCGAGGGCCTCGACATTCCCGAATGCGCCCTGGTGGCCATTCTCGACGCGGACAAGGAGGGCTTTTTGCGCTCCGAGACCTCCCTGGTGCAGACCATCGGCCGCGCGGCGCGCAACGTGGAGGGCCGGGCCATCCTCTACGCCGACAAGATCACCGGCTCCATGGAGCGGGCCATCGCGGAGACCAACCGCCGCCGCGAGAAGCAGCTCGCCTACAACGCCGAGCACGGCATCACGCCGCAATCGGTGAAGAAGAACATCGCCGACATCCTGGAGAGCGTCTACGAGCGCGACCGGGTCTCGGTGGATACGGGCCTCGCCGAGCGGACCGTGGGCCACAACCTCAAGGCCGTGATCGCCGACATGGAAAAGCGCATGCGCGAGGCCGCCGCGAATCTCGAATTCGAGGAGGCCGCGCGGCTTCGCGACGAGCTCAAGCGCCTCCAGGCGACGGAGCTTGCCATCAGCGACGATCCGCTGGCGCGCCAGTCCACCGTGGAGCGGGAGGCGGGCCGGTACGGCGGCTCGCGCAAGTACGGCCGCAACGCCAACCTGCCGCCCAAGGGCCTTCCGTCGCCCGGCGAGGCGCCAAGCGCAGGCGACGAGGATTCCGCGTCCTACGGGCCCCTGGGCAAGGGCCGCTCCGACGAGGGCACCCGCGTCCGCAAGCCCGGCCTCGACGAGATGGGCCCCGGCACTGACCGGGAGGTCCCCCTCAACTTCCGCGAGCGCCCCGCCGGCCGCTCCACGCAGGGGCTCGCCGGGCAGAAGCCGAAATACAAGGGCGGACGGAAAGGGTGCTAGGCCGCCCCGCCGCCTCGGGTGGGGCCCCGGCCCCTCGTCAGGGGCCGGGCGCTTGTCAAAGAACGAGCGCCTTCGGGCCGGGGCCTTGCGGCTCCAGCCTGAAGGGTGGATCGAGGGGTGGCGCGAGAGGCGGTCCGGCTCGATGCTGGTTGATGATGAAGAGCCGGAGCGGCCCTCGCGCACGGTTCTTTTAGGCGAGCAGGCGACGCGAACCTGCCAGTCGTCAGCTCAGGCGGTGCTTCTCCAAGGAAGCCTGGCCTGGGGCTGCGGGCAGGCCCGGCGGGCAGCCTGGGCCTCTCGTGGCAAGGGGTGCGAGCCCCTGCAC
>DATHAU010000591.1:0-3339 GCA_035296545.1 Microvirga sp. | reverse complement strand
CTCGGTGACGGCGCTCTACGAGATCGTCCCGGCTGGCGGTCCTGCGACGATGGACGCCCTGCGCTACGGGCAGCAGGGCCAGGCGCCTTCAGGAACGAGCGGCGAGCTCGCCTTCGTGAAGCTGCGCTACAAGCTGCCGCAATCCGACACGAGCCTGCTCATGACGACCCCGGTGGACGCCAAGGTGTCCTTCGGCAGGTTCGAGGATGCGCCCCAGGAGGCCCGCTTCGCCACGGCGGTCGCCGGCTTCGGCGAACTGCTGCGCGGAGGGCAGCACAATGGCCGCTTCACCTATGACGACGTGCTGCGTCTCGCATCGGCCGCCCGCGGGGAGGATCCCTTCGGCTACCGTTCCGAGTTCCTGCAGCTCGTGCGCGCCGCCAGAACGGCCCGGTAGGCCTGCGGCCGTGAAGGTAAGGTGGTCTTGCACGTGCAGCCCTCCCGTTCACTCTCTCCCTGCCGGTCGGAATGGCCCATTCGTGGGCCTTCGATGGATAAGGCCGTGCCCATGAACTGCGAGGAGGACGCCCTGTGACCACCCAGTGGCTCGACCGCATCGAGATCGACGGGGAGCAGTGGCCGTTGTCCCTTTGCGGCATGCCCGCGCCGCTGCCGCGGCCCTATCCGCGCGGGCTGGTCATCGAGTTCGAGTCTCCTCACACGGGTCTCTCCCGCGGCTCCCTCGCCCGGTGGAGCATGCGGGGAGACCGGCTTTATCTCGCTGGCCTCGAGGCTCACGGCTGGATCGGAGAGAGCGGTCCTCCTGAGATCGTGCAGGAGCAATATCCCGGCGGACCGACGATCCGGCGCGTCGACTTCCAGACGCGGGATTTCGGCCTCAGGGATGTGTTCGGCAGCCATGAGCCCGTGTGGGCCAACTGGGTGACGACGGAGCTTCGGGTCGCCTGGAGCAGGGCCACATTTTACCATACGTCCTGGAAGACGTTCTGCGCGCGATGGCGCGTTCTGACGGTGGTGTGCGGCCACGTCGTGGGCGATCGGATCGAGCCCGGCGAGACGCGGTGATGCCGTTCGGGGATGCGGCGGACCGCGCAAGACCGTTTCGACGCCTCAGACCTGGCCTGTTTTCCCCGGCGGCAGGATCAGGGCCAGGTCCGCTTCGCCGAGCAGGCGGTATTGCCCCGGCTCCAGATCCTCCGGCAGGGCCAGCTCGCCGATGCGGTCCCGGTGCAGGGCGGTCACGTGGTTGCCCACGGCCGCGAACATGCGCCTGACCTGATGATAGCGCCCTTCGGTGAGGGTCAGGGAGGCGCTGGTGCCGGAATGCGCTTCCATCCTGGCCGGCAGGAGCGGCCTGTCCTCGCCTTCGAGGAGCAGGGTTCCGGCCGCGAAGATCTCGGCCTCGTCGCCCCTCAGGGGACGGTCCAGGGTCACCTGGTAGCGCTTGGGGATGTGGGCGCGGGGCGAGATGATCCTGTGCAGCAGGTTGCCGTCGTCGGTCATGAGCAGCAGGCCCGACGTGTCCTTGTCGAGCCGCCCCACGGTGGAGATGGCGGGGTCGCGATGGCGCCACCGTTCGGGCAGCAGGCCATAGACTAGGGGGCCGGCCTCCTTGTGGGAGCAGGTCACGCCGAGGGGCTTGTGCAGCATCAGGGCGAGGCCCGGCGGCGGGTCGAGGGGCTTGCCCCGGATGCGCATCCGCTCCGGCAGGTCCGGGGTCACGGCGATGCGCCGGTCGGCGTCCTCGATGGCGGCCCCGTCCAGGGTCACGAGCCCGGCGCGGGCCAGTTGCTGCACCTCCCGGCGCGAGCCGTAGCCCATATTGGCCAGGAGGCGGTCGAGACGGAGCGTGGGCGCGGCCTTGCTCATTTCAGGGCCTCGTAGATCTTGTAGCCTGCGGCTTCGGCCTTCGGGGTCGCGCGCCGGAACAGGGATTTCAGCACGGCCTCGTAGGGCAGGTGGCGATTGGCCACGAGCCAGCAGATGCCGCCCGGGCGCAGGGCCTCCGCCGCCCGGCGGATGAAGCTCTGCCCGAGGCTCTGGTCCTCGGCGCCGCCGTCGTGGAACGGGGGGTTCATCACCACGAAATCGAGCCCCGCAAGCCCGGCGCCGCTGCTGCGGATGTCCGCCCAGCGGAAGGCGGCCCGGCTGTCCGCCACGTTGCGCCCCGCCATCTCCACGGCCCGGCGGTCGATGTCGATCAGCATCAGGCTCTCGACCTTGGGGGAGGCCAGGATGGTGCGCGCGAGGGTGCCGATGCCGCAGCCCAGGTCCGCGCCCCGGCCGCTCAAGGCGGGCAGGTTCCGGGCCAGAAGGGCGCTGCCCGGATCGGGCCGGTTCCAGCTGAACACCCCCGGCTGGGTCCAGAGCCCCAGCGCTTCGTCGAGGCGCGGCGCGCCCTCGGCCAGGGCCTCGTCGACGCCGGAGAGGCGGGACGGCCGCCCGCAGGCGCAGATGCGATGGTGGCGGCGGGAGGTTTCGGCAACCGCGCAGCCGAAGCCCTGGAGTTCCTTGGCGAGCCGCGAGCCGCCCTTGTCCTTGGGAGCAAGGATCGTGAGCGAGCCCCCGGGGGCGAGCGCCCGCAGGGCGAGCGCCGTCGCATAGCGCCGCTCCACGGTGCCGGGCGGGGCCAGCACGAGCATTTCGGCGAGCGAGCCTTCCGCCTGCTCCTCCAGCCTGCCGGAGCCGGGGATGAGGGGCGAGAACTGGACGGCCGCCTCAGGGGCCGCGGCGAGTTCCGCCGGCGGCACGCCGTAGAGGCCGGTGAGGGTGATGTCTTGCAAAGCTTGGCGTTCCACGCTGAACGATGGGGTTCTCATGATGCTTCGACCCGGAAGGTAACCCTCGGGCGGCGCGAATCAGCCCCGGCCCATCATGTAGAACTCGTCGTTCGGGCGCATGTTGGTGACATTGGCCAGCCGGTTCGACATGCCGAAGAAGGCCGCGACGGCGGCGATGTCCCACACATCCTCCTCGCCGAAGCCGTGGGCGCCCAGGGCCGCCACGTCGGCGTCCCCCACCGCATGGGCCTCGAAGGCCACCTTCATGGCGAAATCCAGCATCGCCTTCTGCCGGTCGGTGATGTCGGCCTTGTGGTAGTTGATGGCGACCTGGTCGGCGATCAGCGGGTTCTTGGCGCGGATGCGCAGGATCGCCCCATGGGCGACGACGCAGTACTGGCACTGGTTGGCGTTGCTGGTCGCCACCACGATCATCTCCCGCTCCGCCTTGGTGAGATTGCCGGGCTTGTCCATGAGGGCGTCGTGATAGGCGAAGAAGGCCCGGAACTCGTCCGGCCGGCGGGCGAGCACGAGAAACACGTTGGGCACGAAGCCCGACTTTTCCTGCACGGCGAGAATGCGGGCGCGGATATCCTCC
>DATHAU010000590.1:0-2080 GCA_035296545.1 Microvirga sp. | reverse complement strand
GCTTCCTCATGCCCGGCTCCTCAGGCGCGGGTCGAGAATCGCGTAGCCGATGTCGACCACGAAATTCACCACGATCACGAGGCCGGAGAAGATCAGCACGATGTCCTTGATCACCACGAGGTCGCGCTGGTTGAGCGCCTGATAGGCGAGCCGCCCGAGGCCGGGCAGGTTGAACACGTTCTCCACCAGGATCGCGCCGCCGAAGAAGAACGAGAGCTGGAGGCCGAGGATCGTGGTGACGGGAATGAGCGCGTTCGGCACCACGTGCCGGCGCAGGGTCGCGCCCCGGTCCACGCCCTTCGCCCGCGCGGTGCGCACGAAATCGGCTCCGATCACCTCCAGGGTCGCGGAGCGCGTCACGCGGGTGAGCACCGCGGCCTGGGGGAGGGCGAGCGCCACGGCCGGCAGGAGCAGGGCCTGAAGGGCGGGCCAGAGGCCCGCGCTCCATCCCGGAAAGCCCCCCGCCGGAAACCAGCCGAGCCATGTGGAGAAGAACAGGATGAACAGGAGGCCGATCCAGAAATTCGGCACCGCCACGCCCAGCTGGCTGAACACCAGCACGGCCCGGTCCACGGGCCCGTCCCGCCGCGCGGCCGCCGCGACGCCGAGCGGCAGGGCGAGGAGCGTCGAGATCAGGATGGCGAGAAAGCTCAGGGGCAGGGTGACGTTCATGCGCTCGGCCACAAGCGTGGAGACCGGCATCTTGTAGGTGATGGAGGTGCCGAGATCGCCCCGGAGCAGGCCGCCGATCCACGCGAGGTAGCGCACGAGGGCGGGCCGGTCGAGCCCGAGCTCCTGCCGCAGGGCCGCGAGCGTATCCTCCCGCGCCGAGGTGCCGAGCATGATCGCCGCCGGATCCCCCGGCAGCACCTCCAGGATCAGGAAGATCGCCAGCGACACGAACAGCAGGGTCGCCGCGAGCGAGAGGAATCGGGAGATCACGAGACGGAGCATGATCCGGGCTCACAAACCATCTTTCCCCTCCCCCTTGCGGGGAGGGGTAGGGGTGGGGGTGGTTCGACCGGGTGAGACAGTCAGCAAGGATGGCGCTGTATCAGCCTTGCACTTGTGCAACGAAGTATAGAGCTCCGACCCTGCGACCCCCACCCTCAATCCCTCCCCGCAAGGGGGAGGGAACCCGCGCTCAGCTCGGCGACGATCGTGTCCAGCACATTCTCAATGGCGGTCATGACCTCCCGGTTCGCGAAGCGGATGACTTGGAAGCCTTGATCATTGAGATAGCTTGTTCTGCGCTCGTCGTGAGCTGCATGAGCCTCGAACCCATGCTGATCTCCATCAACCTCGATGATCAGCTTCGATGTGAGGCAACAGAAATCCGCAATGTATGGGCCAACAGGAACCTGACGCCGAAAATGGCTTAAGGTGGGAGGGAAACGCTGGCGCAGATGCCACCGGAGTTTCTTTTCCGGCTCGGTCAGGTTTCGGCGCAACGCGCGCGCGTGTTGCCGCTGCCTCCCGGAAGGCATTCTCGACAGGTCCGAGGTCCAAGCCCTTGTCATCGCCCCGTCCGGGTTTGTCGGATCACTCCGTCCACTGAACCTCGGTCACGTCGTTCGACGGGATCGGCGAGTTCTCCCACAGGCCTTTCAGCTTGGCGTTCCACACGCCGAGCTTCGGCAATTGGAAGAGGAAGAGGGCGGGCACGTCCTCGGCCAGGATCTTCTGCGCCTCCGCGTATTTGGCAAAGCGCGCCTTCTCGTCCGTGGTCTTGCCGGCTTCCGTGAGCAGCGCCTTGAACCGGTCGTTCTTGTAGTTGAAGTAGTAGCTGTCGCGGGCGAAGATATCGATGTCGAGCGGCTCCGTGTGGGACACGATGGTGACGTCGTAGTCCTTGTTCTTGAACACCTCCTCGATCCACTTGGCCGGGAACTCGGTGGGGATGATCTTCAGCTCGATGCCCGCTTCCGCCAGCATGGCCGAGATCAGCTCCGACGAGCGGCTGGCATAGGCCATCTGCGGGGTCTTGATGGTGATCTGGAGCCCGTTGCCGTAGCCCGCCTCCTTGAGCAGCGCCTTGGCCTTGTTCACGTCGTAGGGAACCACGTTGGTGGTGTCCACG
>DATHAU010000589.1:0-1796 GCA_035296545.1 Microvirga sp. | reverse complement strand
AATTCAAAGACGAAGCCGCCTCCTGGCAAGGCCTTCACGGCAGGAGATCCCAAGGTCTGGCCAGCGCCGACCGAGAAATTCACGATTGATTCGTTGTCAGATTCGCCCGTGTTCAGAAAGCGATGGATCAGGATGGAATCGCTGCCCTCGAAGATGCCATCCCAGACGACAACAGTGCCGCCATCTGAAAGGCCCGCCGCATGAGGCGAAAGCGGGTCCGCATCGGCAACATCGGTGAAGATCTCAGAGGACCCGTAAAAGGATCCGTCGGGAAGCAGAACATGGGCGACCATGTCGTAGTTGCCGGGTACACCCGTATCGATAACGGCAACCAGATCTCCGCTCTGCAAGGTCGTGAGGCCGACGCTCAAGGGGTTGGTTTGCAGGGCCAATGGGGCCCCCTGCGTTCCATCCGCAGCAACCTTGACCGAGGTCGCCGTTCCATCGTTGATCGATGCGACAATGAAACCGCCATCCTTCAGGGCTGCAACCTGAGGCAAGGTCTGCGCCGCAGAACCTGATGCTATCTTGAATGCATCTCCGACCGGCGTGCCGTTAACATCGAAGATCCGGGCATGGACGCCATCCTGCGCGCCCTTCTGCTGCCAGACGACGACAAAGCGGCCGTCACTCAGGCTGGTGGCGGTGAAATTCAGGTTTTGTCCGGTCGAACCGGGAGCGAGCTGGATGGGCCCGCCTTTCGTCGTCCCGTCGAAGTTGTAGATTTGCGCCGTCGGTACGTTACTGGCCCCGTTCCAGACGGTCAGGAAGGTACCGTTTGCAAGCGCCGTCAAAGCCATGACGCTGCCGTTGGCGAGCGTGATTTCAGTCGACATTGTATGTGCCCCTATAACGTTTTGTTTTGCTTGCTTGTATAGGAATGTCTTTCAAAGGCAACCATCGGTTTAACCTGTTATACGGACATAATTCCTAAGATCAGGTGGCTTCCCTATCGCAGAGTTCGTCGAGGCCAATCTCTGCGCTGTCTGGTCGCAGGCCTGATTTGCAAAGGCTGCCGCAAGCCCTTAGTCCTATGGCCGGGAAGAGGCGCGTCGCACCTCGAGGACAAGATGCATTCCAAGGTTCAGCGGCTGACGCCGATCGAGATGCTGGCGAGGCTGGTTGGGTTCAACACCGAGAGTTCGCAGTCGAACCTGGAGCTTATCGCCTTCGTTGAGGACTACCTGCGGGGCTGGAACGTGCCTTTCGTGCGCGTGCCGAACGCCGCCGGGGACAAGGCGGCGCTTTACGCCACCATCGGCCCGACGGATCGGGGCGGCATCGTGCTCTCCGGCCATACGGACGTGGTGCCGGTGGCGGGTCAGGCCTGGACCTCGGATCCATATGCCCTGCGGGTGGAGAACGGGCGCGCCTATGGCCGCGGCGCGGTGGACATGAAGGGCTTCGACGCCCTGGCCCTTGCGCTCGTCCCGGAATTCCAGGCGGCCGGTCTCAAGACGCCGATCCACATCATGCTCTCCTATGACGAGGAGACTACATGCCTGGGGGTAATCGACACCATCCGCCGCCTGGGACACGACCTGCCCTTGCCGCAGGCCGTGATCGTCGGGGAGCCGACCATGCTGGAAGTGGTGGATGCCCACAAGAGTGTGGTGACCTTCTCGACATCCGTGCACGGGTTCGAGGCGCATTCCTCGAAGCCCTACCTCGGCGCCAGCGCCGTGATGGCTGCGGCTGACATGATCGCCGAGCTCAACCGCATCGCCGACGAGATGATGGAGCGGGGCGACGCCAGCGGGCGCTTCGATCCCCCCTACACCACCGTGCATGTGGGC
>DATHAU010000588.1:0-4388 GCA_035296545.1 Microvirga sp. | reverse complement strand
CGTGCTGCTTGGCCTCATCGCCGTGGCCACCATGGTGGCCTCCACCCTGCACGGCCCGGCGCTCGCGGCGCTTGGCCTCCTCGGCGCCATGGGGAGCCCGCTTCTGGTCTCGTCGGACAGCCCGCAGCCCTGGGCGCTGGTGATCTATCTCGCCTTCGTGGCGCTGCCCGCCTACGGGGTCGCCCGCTTCCGGCTCTGGCGCTGGCTGGCGCTCGCCGCCGCCATCGGCGCCCTGCTCTGGAGTCTGCGGATCTTCGCCCTCGACGGGGCGGGAGCCTTCCCGACCATGGCCCATGTGGCCCTCCAGGCGGCCCTTGCGGCCTTCTTCCTCGTGGCCGATCCCTATCGCGGCACCGCCGAGGAGGAGGCTGCGGTGGACCCTGCGGCCAGCGGCGTTCTCCTGGCCTTCGCGCTTTCCGGCGTGATCGTATCCGCCTCGACCCTGGTGGGCGACGGCCGTCCGGTTTTCGTCGGCATCCTGGCGCTCGTGCTCCTGGGAGCGGGCTTCCGCTTCGCGCCGGGCGCGCCGGCCTGCGCCTGGGCGGCCCTGCTGGCGGTCGGGTCCCTTCTGGTCTGGCCCATCAGGACCCTGCTCGGGAACGATCCGGAGAACCTGTTCTACCAGAGCGGGGACGCCTTCGCGGTCCGCCCCGACGCCCTCGGGCTTTATCTCACCCTCGCGTTCCTGCTCCCGCCGGTCATCGCCGGCGCCTCCCTGCTCCGCCTGGCGATCTCGCCGACCCTGAGGCTGCCGGTCGCCGCCTGGTACGCGGGCGCGGCCACGGTCGGCCCGCTCCTGGCCCTCGTGGCGGCCTATTGGCGCATCGCGGAATTCGAGCGCAGCCTGTCCTTCGCCCTCGCGGCGGGCGTGCTGGCCTTAGGGTTCGTCAGCGCCGCCGCCTGGCTCGACCGCCGGCCGGACCGGGACGGACAGGCCGTTCGCCTGGCCCTCGGGGCAACCGCTTCGGCGGCGCTCGCCGCCCTTGCCCTGGGCCTGACCTTCGCCCTCGACAAGGGCATGCTCACCGTAGCCTTCGCCCTCGCGGCGCTCGGAACCGCCTGGGTGGCGGACCGGGTCGCCATTCCGGCCCTGCGCCATGCGGTCGGAGCCATCGGGGCGATCATCGTCGCCCGCCTGGTCTGGGATCCGACGGTCGTCGGCGGGGATCCCGGTCCCGTGATCTTCAACTGGCTGCTCTGGGGCTATGGCGTTCCGGCCCTGTCGTTCCTCCTGGCGAGCCGCCTGCTGGCGCGCACGGGCCGCGACCGGGTCGTGCAACTGACCGAGAGCCTGAGCATCGTCTTCGCCGCGTTCCTGGTGTTCTTCGAGATTCGCCACGCGGTTCACGGCGGCGATCCGCTCAAGCCCGATTTCGCCCTCGTGGAGGCAGGCCTGCTTGCGACAGAAAGCCTCGCCTTCGCGATCCTGCTGACCCGCCTCGACCTTCGCCGGGCCGATCCGGTCTATCGCTGGGGCTCCCTGATCTTCAAGGTCGTGTCCTTCGCCCTCGCGGCGGGCGGCCTCCTGCTCGTCGAGAACCCGCTTCTCACCAACGATGCGATCTCCGGCGGCGTGGTCCTCAACAGCCTGATCCTGGCCTATCTGCTCCCGGGCCTCCTGGCCGCCGCCCTGGCCCTGGCCGAACGGGACTCAAGGCCCCGCCTCTACGCCCTGTCCTCGGCGATCCTGGGCCTCGTCCTGCAATGGGCCTATGTGGCCCTTGAGATCAGGCGCATTTTCATCGGTCCGCGCCTCGGCATCTGGCGCGGCTTCACCCAGGGCGAGCAATGGAGCTATTCGGTGGCGCTGCTCGTCATCGGCATCGCGCTCCTGGGCTTCGGGCTCCTGCGCGACAACCGCTTCGCCCGCCTGACCTCGGCGGTCTATCTCGTGGCGGCCGTTCTGAAGGTGTTCATCGTCGATCTGGCCAATCTGGAAGGCGTGATGCGGGCCCTGTCGTTTATCGGCCTCGGGCTTGTTCTCATCGGCATCGGTCTCGTCTATCAGAGACTGCTCGCGCGACGACCGAGCAATGCCGCAATCTCGTCGTGAGATGGCGGCGCAGCGAAACCTGGCGGATCCCGGCATGACGAACACCCCATCCATCAAGACCCTCCCCTTCGAGAAGGCCATGGCCGAACTCGACGAGATCGTGCGGCGTCTCGAGCGCGGCGACGTGCCCCTGGAGGAGTCCATCGCCATGCACGAGCGCGGGGTGGCCTTGCGGGAGCATTGCGAGCAGCTCCTGAAGAAGGCCGAGGCGCGAATCGAAAAAATCACCCTCGGCCCGGACGGCCAGGCCGCCGGCTTGAGCCCCCTCGACGTGGGCGAATAGCCTTCTATCCCGGGGAGCCGGGAGGCCCTGCCGTTTGACCTGGGGCCCTCCCGATCCTATCTGCATGAAATCCGATCCCTTGCGAGCGCCAGGCGGGAGCACCGTTGTCCACACCCCTCCTCGACACCATCAAGACCCCGCACGACCTTCGTCGGCTCCCCGAAAACCAGCTCCGGCAGGTGGCGGACGAGCTGCGCCAGGAGACCATCGGGGCGGTTTCCGTCACCGGCGGGCATCTCGGGGCGGGCCTCGGCGTGGTCGAGCTGACCGTGGCGATCCATTACGTGTTCGACACGCCCCGGGACCGGCTGATCTGGGACGTGGGCCATCAGGCCTATCCCCACAAGATCCTCACCGGCCGCCGCGACCGCATCCGGACCCTGCGCCAGCCGGGCGGGCTGTCGGGCTTCACCCGGCGCTCCGAGAGCGAGTTCGACCCCTTCGGGGCGGCCCATTCCTCCACCTCGATCTCGGCGGGCCTCGGCATGGCCGTGGCGCGGGACCTGGACGGCCGGGACAACAACGTGATCGCGGTGATCGGCGACGGGGCCATGTCGGCCGGCATGGCCTATGAGGCCATGAACAACGCCGGCGCCATGCATTCGCGCCTCATCGTCATCCTCAACGACAACGACATGTCGATCGCCCCGCCCACGGGGGCCATGTCGTCCTACCTCGCCCGGCTCGTGTCCGGCGGCGCCTATCTGGGCCTGCGCGAGACCGCCAAGCAGCTCGCCAAGAAGCTGCCGAAGTTCTTCTACCAGAAGGCCCAGCGGGCCGAGGAATTCGCCCGCGGGTTCTGGACCGGCGGCACCCTGTTCGAGGAGTTGGGCTTCTATTACGTGGGCCCCATCGACGGGCACAACCTCGACCACCTGCTGCCGATCCTCAAGAACGTGAGGGATTCCGGCACCGGCCCGATCCTGGTCCATGTGGTGACCCAGAAGGGCAAGGGCTACGCGCCCGCGGAGGCGGCCACCGACAAGTATCACGGCGTCGTCACCTTCGACGTGGTGACCGGGGCCCAGACCAAGGCCAAGGCCAACGCGCCCGCCTACACCAAGGTGTTCGGCGAGAGCCTGGCCAAGGAGGCGGCCAGGGACGACAGGATCGTGGCCGTCACCGCCGCCATGCCGTCCGGCACGGGCATCGACCTCTTCGGCAGGGAATTCCCCGCCCGCACCTTCGACGTGGGCATCGCCGAGCAGCATGCGGTGACCTTCGCGGCCGGCCTGGCGACGGAAGGCTACAAGCCGTTCTGCGCCATCTACTCCACCTTCCTGCAGCGGGCCTACGACCAGGTGGTGCACGACGTGGCGATCCAGAACCTGCCCGTGCGCTTCGCCCTCGACCGGGCGGGCCTCGTGGGGGCGGACGGGGCGACCCATGCGGGCTCCTTCGACGTGGCCTATCTCGGCTGCCTGCCCAACATGGTGGTGATGGCCGCCGCCGACGAGGCGGAGCTGGTGCACATGGTGGCCACCGCCGCCGCCCATGACAGCGGCCCCATCGCGTTCCGGTACCCGCGCGGCGAGGGCGTGGGGGTCGACATGCCCGAACGGGGCGTGCCGCTCCCCATCGGCCGGGGCCGCATCCTGCGCGAGGGCGAGCGCATCGCCATCCTGTCCCTGGGCACGCGCCTCGCCGAGGCCCTGAAGGCCGCCGAGGACCTGGAGGCGCGCGGCCTCTCGACCACGGTGGCCGACGCCCGCTTCGCCAAGCCCCTCGACGAGGAGCTGATCCTGCGGCTCGCCCGCGACCACGAGGTGCTCGTCACCGTGGAGGAGGGCTCCGTGGGCGGCTTCGGCTCCTACGTGCTGCAGCTCCTCTCCGACCGGGGCGTCCTCGACCGGGGCGCCGTGAAGGTGCGCTCCCTGGTGCTGCCCGATGTCTACCAGGACCACGACAAGCCGGAGCGCATGTACGCCAAGGCCGGGCTCGATGCAGCGGGCATCGTGACCAAGGTGTTCGAGACGCTGGGCGAGGTGGAGAGCCGGAAAGCTAGAGCGTGAAGTATCAACCGCTGTCATTCCGGGCTCGGCTCATGCGATC
>DATHAU010000587.1:0-1560 GCA_035296545.1 Microvirga sp. | reverse complement strand
CGGCAACCGATGAGCGCCGGCGTCCGGTCCGGGGCGTCTCCGGTGAGCATCCCCTCTCCCGGGTGGGAGAGTGGAGATCCGTCGCGCTTCCCGCGCTCGCCGGACCCTCCTTGGAGACGCCGCTTGGAGGGGTGTCAGGATGAGGCCGGTGCGACGAGGTAGGACGTCATGAGCCTCAGCCTCAGATCCCTCGGCCTTGGGTTCGGCGTCGCCGCGGCGATCTTCTGGCTGTTCCATGCGGCAGGTCCCTGGTTCTTCCTGGACGGGCGGCGGCCGTTTCAGCTCAACTTCACCGCAGGAGCCGCTATGGGCCTGGGCCTCGGCCTGCTGAGCGGCCGCATCCTGCGCGCGCCGCGGGACGGGGCGGTGCGGGCCATGGCGCTGGCGGCCGTTCCGGGCATGCTGATCATGGCGGCGGTCGGCTCGCATTTCGCGGTGTTCTTCCCGCGGCTGGATCCCGCCCTCGACAAGGTCTTCGGCTCGCTGATGCTGTGGTTCTACGGCTTCTCGCTCGCGGGAGCCCTGTGGGCGGCGCGACGCCCATGACAGCCCGGGACCAGCTCTCAGGCCTGCCCCTGCGCGAGCCCAGCACCTGGCTGGCGCTCGCCCTCTCGGGCCTGTTCGTGCTCCTCGGACTGCTGTTCATCCTCGCCCCCGGAGCGGGAGGCGCTCTCTTCGGCCTTCCGGTCCCCGCCTCCGAACGGGCTCTCTTGCTCTATCCGGTCGCCATCGGCCTCAGGGATCTCGCCTTCGGGCTCTACCTGCTGATCCTGTCGTTCACGGCCGCCCGCCGCACCCTTGCCCTCATCTTCGCCGCCACCCTGGTGATTCCGCTGGGCGACATGCTGATCGTGGCTGCGGCGCGCGGGATGTCGTCTCCAATGCATCTTCTGCTGCACGGCTTGAGCGCCCTCGTCATGGCGGGGGCGTCCCTCTGGCTGTTCCGACAAGCCTCGCACGACACAAGGGGAGGACCCTCATGAGCAACATCGCCTTCATCGGCCTCGGCAACATGGGCGGCCCCATGGCGGCCAACCTCGTCAAGGCCGGGCATTCCGTCGCCGGCTTCGACCTGTCGCCGGCCTCCTGCGATCAGGCCCGCTCCGACGGGGTGAATGTGGCCGGCTCCGCGGCCGATGCGGTGGGGGACGCGGAGGTCGTCGTCACCATGCTGCCCGCCGGAAAGCACGTGCTGGCGGTCTGGGCCGACATCCTTCCCTCCTTGCGGGAGGGCGCGCTCGTGATCGACAGCTCCACCATCGACGTGGAGAGCGCGCGCCGGGCCCATGGCCTGGCCCGGGAGCAGGCGCGGGGCCTCATGAGCCTCGACGCTCCCGTGTCCGGCGGCGTCGGCGGTGCCAAGGGGGCGACGCTCACCTTCATGGCGGGCGGCGCGAAAGAGGCGTTCGACCGGGCCGAGCCGATCCTGTCCCAGATGGGCAAGCGCGTGGTCCATTGCGGCGAGGCGGGGGCGGGCCAGGCGGCGAAGATCTGCAACAACATGATCCTGGGCATCTCCATGGTGGGCGTGGCGGAAGCCTTCGTGCTGGCCGAAAGGCT
>DATHAU010000586.1:0-9089 GCA_035296545.1 Microvirga sp. | reverse complement strand
GCACTCCGCCGCCATCAGGGCTTTTTTTATAGCTGAAGCCGCGCCGGCACAGAAAGCGCGAGAGCATCGCCGGGGCCGCGACGATCCCGTGCTCGTCCAGCAGTCGAGCGGCGAGTTCAGGCATGGTGATGGCCGGCTCGGCTTCGACGGTCTGGATCAGGAAAGTCTCATAAGCCACCAGCTTGCCACCTCCCGGCGGGCGGCCCTGACGGGCTGGCGCGAGGGAGCCGGAGTGCCGCTGGCGCTGCAGCAGCTTGATGGCGCAGCTGTCACTGACGCCAAAGTGGCGGGCCGCCGCCCGGCAGGAATGGCCCGCCTTGACAAAGGCCGCAACCCGCACGCGCAGATCCAAGGAGAAGCTCTGGGTCATGATCCACCTCCTGTTCTCAGAAGGGAATCACATTTCAGCCCAGGCCGAAACCTCTTGAACCTGCCTTTCAGTCCGATGCTCTAGTCTCGCGACAGGGAGGACCAGGAGAAGCCGTCCCGCGTCCAACCTTCCAGGAAGCGGATCCAGAAGCCCCCAAGAACCGAGCGCGCTTGGAAAGCGATCTGCCGGGCGTTCGAGGTCAGATAAAGATCGGCGAAGGGCACCCGGTTGGGCGTCTCGTCCGCGTAGAGAAGAATGCGATCGACGAAATCGCGGAAAAGGTCGGGATCGTCGACAAGGGATGCCGCCCACAGCATCCATTCGGGCTTGGTGAGCGTCCGTCTCTGGTCCAGGGGAACACCGTACTTCAGAACCTTGGAGCGGTAGAAGTCATGCTCCCGCCGCAGCGCCTCTTCGGGAAAAAGGTTGAGCGACAGCAGGCGGTCCCAGACGAGATTGTATTTGAGGCTCCACGTCCCTGCCTGATCGAAGGCGAGGCGCGTTCCCGCCCCTTCGGGGGCGCCCGACAGCCATTGCGTCGCAAAGGTCTCGGCAGCTTTCCGGTACCGTGCGCCGACCTCCGGCCGGCCTAGCGCCTCGGCCATGGCGGCATAGGAACCAAGACCGATGATGGCCTTGGCGGAAAGGTTCACATTGCAGGCCAGAACACCCGAGAAGTCGTCGGTGCAGAGCTGCTCGCCCGGATTGAAGCCGACCTCGACCAGGTAATCGGCCCATTGGGTGAGCAGATCCCAGTACCGTGCCGCATAATCGGCTCGCCTCTCCGCCCGCACCACGGCGGCGGTGAGGATGAGCATGTTGCCGGCCTCCTCCACCGGCATCTGGGTTTCGAGGATGCTGTTCGTGCCGCCCTTCACATAGCCGCGATAAACCTGGCCGTTCGCCTTCGGATAGGTGCCGAGATCGTGGGCCGGAAACGGGTAGGGCCAATCCTCGCTCGCGCAATAGGCGAAGATCGGATCGAGCATGCCGCGAACGAAGAGCGGGTTGAAGGCCAGGAAGAGCGGGGCCGACGGATAGGTGACGTCGACCGTGGCAATGCAGCCGTTGGAGAAGTTCTCCTTCGAGAAGAAGAGCGGTTGCCCATCCGGCCCCGCGACAAGCTTGTGAGCCGCAATCGTCTGACGGTACACGAGCGAGAGCAGGCTTGCATAGCCGGCGCCTGCCAGCGCGGTGGCGTCGGCGGCAAGCTTCCGGTCGAACGCCCGCGCTCGGTGGACGACCGCCTCCTCCTCGGCCGCCGCGCCTGCCATCATCGCGAGAGGATCGGCGTCCCTGTGCCGACGCCACCAGGGCTTGAGGCGCTGATGAAAATACTCGACCGAAACCTCATCGTCGTAGGCAATGAAGATCGTGTCCTGCGCCGCGCCGTTTGCCTCAACCGAGAGATCGCTCATCACAGCCAGCACCGGATCGCGATTGTAGCCTGCCTTGCGCGGCGGTTTCTGCAGCCCTTCGCCCGTCAGACGCCCCTCCTCGATGAAGGCGTCCCTGCAGATGTCGATGTCGCCGACGACGGCCTGGGCGTGATCGGAACGGATGCCGAGAAAGGCCGTGCCCCATTCGATCCGCCGGTGGTCGCCGGCCTCGGCCAGAACCCGCTGAGCCTTCGACCGGAAAGACAGGATCTCCAGCCCGTCTCGGGACTCCTGGTTCCAGACAACCCACTCATGCGGCTGGTTGACGGCCCATTCGCCGGTCAGGTCGACATAAAGGGAAACCCGGTGCGGCTGCGCGTCGAGCGCGCGGGCTCTGCACCGGAGATAGGTCAGCGGCCGGGACATGAGATCGGGATCGTCGAGCAGGAGCGGCGTGACGAACGAAACCGTCAGTTCGACAGGACCGCAATGGAAGCGATAGTCCGTGGAAGTCGCATGAACCTCGCACGACTTCTGCACCGCATGCTGGCGGAGCCACTCGGAGCCGCCGATGACGCGATAAGGCACCCCGTCGACGCGCAGGACGCCGAAGAGCGGCATCTTGGTTCCGGTCCAGTGCCGGGGCCAGTCGTCATAGAGGCGATCGCCCATCGCCCAGACGCTGGTATAGGGATCGATGGTCACGAGAGGAACGGCCGGCGGGCGGAAAGCGTGAGGGTCGACCATATCCGGCGTCCGAATCAGCAGGGAGATGGGGGAGACGGGATCCCCCGCCGCGGTCGATGGCGGCGGGGGCAGGGTCGGCTAGCGGACGCGGCGGAAGAGACGCTCCACCTTGCTCTGAGCCTCGGCGAGAGCGTCGCCGGTGGACTTGTCCGTGAGCAGGGCAGCGCCGAAGCTGTCCCGCATGGCGTCCTGAGCCGGGCGCTGGTTCTGCACCATCGGCACGGCGCGAGCCATCTGGGCGGTCTGCGCGTAGCTGTTGCGGAACGGCAGCTTGGCGAAGGCCTCGCTTTGCAGAACCGACGTGCGCACCGGCAGATGCCCGGTCTTGGCCCAGCTGATGCCGTTGTCGTTGAGGTACTTCAGGAAGGTGATGGCGGCAGCCTTCTGCTCGGGCGTGCGGTTCTTCTTCGGCATCACCCACATATGGCTGTCGGACCAGGTGGCCTTTCCGAAGATCGGCGGGAAATCGGCAACCGCATAGGTCTTGAAGCCGGCCTTGCCGCTTGCCGCCTGGTTCGAGAAGTTGTTGACCGCCCAGGTGCCGTTCACGGCAACGGCTGCCTCGCCGCGCAGGAAGGACTGGCTGGATTCCCCGTTGCCGTGCGTCGGCACAGCGAGGCCGTCCTTGTAGACCTTCTGAATGAAGTCGAGGGCCTTCTTGCCTTCCGGGGTGTTGATCGTCGGCTTGCCGGACTCGGCCGAGAACACGTCCGCGCCCTGCTGCCACATGAGCATGTTGAACACACGCACCGGCAAGGCATCGTTGCGGGCATCCATGCTCATGTAACGTTTACCGGTCTTTTCCTTGACGATCTTCGCCTGCTCGAACACCTCCTGAGCATTCTTGGGGATGATCGGGGCGCCGCTGGCGTCGACGAGCCCCGCCTCTTTCATGATGTCGACGTTCACGTGCCAGAGAAGAGCGTGAATGTCGAACGGAAGGCCCCAGGTCTTGCTCTCGTAGGTGACCGCCTCACGGGCCGTCTTGGCGAAGTCGTTGAGATCGACGCCGGCCTTGGCCAGATCCTCGCCGATCGGCTCGATCAGGTCGCGGGCGACGAAGTTCGGCAGCGTGCTGCGGTGCATCACGGCGACATCCGGCGCCTCGTTGCTGGCCAGCTTTGTCGACAGGAGGTCATAGTAGGCATTCCAGTCGACGTTCTGGGTGTTGACCTTGATGCCATCCTTGTTCTCGGCGTTGAACTTGTTCGTCAGCACCTGAATGACCCCGCACTCGCCGACCGCCTTGTCGAGGTCGGTGACGTTGGCGTACTCGTCGGCGCAGCCGCCGAAGAACCGCAGGAAGCTGATCTCGGTTTTCGTTTGCGCAATGGCAACCCCAGGCGCCACCAGGGCGCCCGACAGCAGCAGGGACAGAATAGATCTCTTGAGCACTTCTTCCTCCAATCGGCCTCGAACCTGAGGCTACCTAAAAGGCTCGCCTTGCCGCGAGCTTATTTCCCCGTGCTCAGCGCGACGCCGCGGACGAGGTATTTTTGAAAGATCAGGTAGACGATCACGATGGGCAGGCTGGCGAAAACCGCGGTCGCCATGATGAAGCCCAGTCCTTCGGTTTGAGCGAAGTTGCCCTGAAGCGAGGCCAGCCCGACGGTGATCGTATACATGTTAGTGTTGGTGGCCGAGACGAGGGGCCAGAAGAAGTCGTTCCAGCTGTGCAGGAACGTGTAGATCCCCAGCGTCACCAGCGCCGGGATCGAGAGCGGCAGCATGATGCGTCGGAAGATGGTGAACCGGCTGGCGTTATCGAGGGCCGCAGCCTCCTCCAACTCCTTCGGCACAGCCTTGAAGAACTGGGTCATCAGAAAGACGCCGACCGGCAGGGCCACGCGGGGCGCCATCAGGGCGAAGTGCGTGTTGTGCATGTCCCAGCTCGTGATCACCGAGTGAAGCGGAATGACCAAGGCCTGTTCAGGCACCATCAGGCCCGCGAGCACAACGATGAAGAGCGTGCGCTTGAAAGGAAACTCCAGCCGCGCGAAAGCATAGCCGGCCAGCGACGCGACGACGAGGGTGAGCGCCGTGGTTCCCAGCGCCACCACCGCGCTGTTGAAGAGCCAGCGCGGCGTCATCGAGACGAAGAAGATGTCGTTGAAGTTCTTCAAGGTGAAGGGGATCGGCAGGAGCCCGGCGGTCGACATCATCAGCACATCGTTCGGCTTGAACGACATGGTGACGATCCAGACCAGCGGGATCATCCAGAGGGCGGCAAGGCCGACGAGGACGGACCGGATCAACCACTCGGCTGCACGCTCGGATCGGAGCTGTTTGGCGGCCATGCTCAATCCTCCTGGCGCGCGATATAGAGTTGCAGCATGGAGGCCAGGAACATCACCCCGAACAGGAACAGCGACATGGACGATGCGTATCCGAGCTGCCATTCGGTAAACCCGGTCTCGTAGATCGTCTGCACCATGGACCGCGTGCGATCGGCGGGACCGCCCCCGGTCATGATGAGCGGCTGACCGAAGATCTGCAACTGTCCGATGATTTGAAGCACGACCACCAGCACGATCGTGCGCTTGAGGGAGGGCAGCGTGATCCGTGTGAGCCGCCTCCAGGCGGAGGCATTGTCGATGCGCGCCGCATCGTAGAGCTCCTGCGGAATTTGCTGCAACCCTGCGAGGAAAAGAATCATCGGGAAGCCGACGGACCACCATACCGTCGTGATGGTGAGCGCAGGCATCGCCCAGTCCGGCGATCCCAGGAAGGCTATCGGCTGCAAGCCCAGTCCCTTGAAAAGATGGGCGATAAGCCCCCGGTCAGGGCTCAGCACCATGATCCAGATGAGCGTTGCGACAGTTACCGAGAAGACGCTGGAGGTGAAGAAGATCACGCGAAGGACCGCATGGAACCGTGTTTCGCGGTTGAGCGCGAGAGCCAGCGCCAGCGAGACCGCCACCATGGCCGGCACCGTCATGAGCGTGAAGAGGAGCGTGTTCCTGATCGATACGAGGAAGAGCGGATCCTCGAACATGTCCAGGTAATTGGCGAGGCCGATGAACTTGCGCAGGGTGCCGACGAGCTCCCAATCGTGAAGGCTGATCCAGATCCCCCAGAAGAACGGATAGGCGAGGAACAGCACGAAGAACACGAGATAGGGTGCAAGGAACGCCAACGCCGCAAGTCCGTCGCGGCGCCTCAAGGGCGATTTCGTCCCAGCCGGCGCACGTATCGAGGCGCTGGCATCTTGCGGGAGAGCGGCCGGTTGGGACGCTGTCATGGCTTCAGGACCTCAGGGCGGCCGCAAGGGCCTGCTCCGTTCGAGGCAGGGCGGACCCGTCCTTACGGAACAGGTGGCAGTGTTTCGGATCGGCGCCGAGTTGCACGGCGCTGCCGATCCCCATGGCGCCTGCTCCCCGATCCTCGAAGATGATGGTCTCGCCCATGGGCAAGCTTGCGTATGCGATCGTCTCATTGCCGAGGCGCTCGATAACCTCGACGCGAGCACTGAAACCTGCCCCGCCCATGGAGGGATGCAGGTTTTCCGGCCGCACGCCCACGGTGACCTCGCTGCCGGGCTGGACGCTCTCCGGCACGACCTGGGCCGTCAGGACGCCGCCCACCTGGAGATCCACCGTGATGCCGTCCGGGCCAATCGTCTTTACGACTCCCGGCAGGAGGTTGATCTTGGGCGAGCCGATGAAGCCGGCAACAAAGGTGTTCCGGGGAGAATGGTAGAGCTCCAGCGGCTGTCCCGCCTGCTCCATTCGTCCCTCGTTGAAGACCACGATCCGATCCGCCAGGGTCATCGCTTCAACCTGATCATGGGTGACGTAGATCATGGTCGATTTGAGCTGGTGATGCAGCTTGGCGAGCTCGATCCGCATCTGCACGCGCAGGGCCGCATCGAGGTTCGAGAGGGGCTCGTCGAAGAGAAACACCTTGGGGTCGCGCACGATGGCGCGGCCGATGGCGACGCGCTGGCGTTGTCCACCCGACATCTCCCGCGGCTTGCGCTCCAGGAGCGGCTGGATCCGCAAGGTCTCCGCGGCAGCCGCGACACGGCGGCGGATCTCGTCTCGCGGCACTCCGGTGTTCTCAAGGCCGAAGGCCATGTTCTGGGCCGCGGTCATATGAGGATAGAGAGCATAATTCTGAAAGACCATCGCAATGTCGCGTCCGCCCGGAGCGACATCGTTGACGACTTTGCCGTCGATAACGATGTCTCCTTCACTGGCGTCTTCGAGACCTGCAATGAGGCGCAGAAGGGTCGATTTTCCGCATCCGGACGGGCCGACGATAACCGTGAAGTGGCCCGGGTCGATCGTGAGGTCGATGCCATGCAACACCGGAAAACCGCCGAAACTCTTCCGGATTCCCCGAACTTCTACGGACGCCATTGCCCCTCCCTTCAGCAAACCTCGGGGGGCTCACCCGAAGCCGTATGACCGGCCTTGCTGCCAACCCAGCCAATTATAATATAATTAGCTTCTACTTCGGCACAGGGCAATCCGGCAAAAGTCGATAAATTCCGTAGGATGGGAACAGGTTTGACGGCATGTCCTGCAGCGCGGTTGTGTCAAAGCTGAGCAGCAATCAGCCGCCTCGGGCGGGCCGTCTGTCAGGGGCGTTCAAACTCGGACCCTCGCCTCGTCTGAGCGGCACGCATGACGATGAGGTCGCCGTGTGTTCCATATCCGAGCAGCTCTTCGTGGTACTGCGTGCCCTCGAACGTGATCAGCAGGTAGGTGGTCTGCCCCCGACTGGAAATCGGAATCACCTGGGGATGTGGAAGATTGCTTCCGTACGGCGCCTTGAGAAAGCCGAGCAGCTTCATCGACAGGTCGTAAACACGGTATTGGCGATCAACCCCGTCGCTTGCGAGAAGATACCAGCGTCCACCGACCTTCTGGAGAATGGTGCCCTCGGTCTGGTTCCGCGAAAGATCAGCCCCGACTTTGCTCAACCGGTTCAAAGACCCTCCCCTGTCACTGCGGGCGAGCGCGGGGTGGAAATTGAAGCCGCGGGTGGGATCTTGATAGGGGCTTTCGACGAAGCCCACATACCAACGGCCTCCGATGCGCACCATCGACGGATCCCACGCGCTGACATCGGTCGGCAGTGACAGTCTCGCGGTCTCCAGCACATGCACTCCGCTGAGAATGTTCTTGAAAGTGCGGCAGTAGCGAACATGCACGCCCTTGAAGGCGAAGTCGCCCCAACTGCTCACCGCAACATGAAAGCCGCCATCGTGTTCATCGGCAACGATCTGACCCGCATGATCGCCCAGAACGAGCCCGCCGCGCTCAAAAAACAGGGCTGCAACCGGTTCGACCTGGCGAGGCTCATCGAGGTCGAGCGTCCACACGCCCCAGTGCGCAGCCTGGAAAAAGGACAGACCTGCTTGCGTTGCAGTAAAATAGAGCTTTCCATTCCTGACATAGGGTCTGCCGTCGGAATGGCTGATGACGTGAAGGTCCCTGATCCCGGCCTGTCCGAAGTAGCCTGCCCGTACATCTGCAATCGTCACGGTCGCACCTGCCCCGCCGGCGCCGAACCCGTAACGGTACTGACGCAGCACGGCCGGACTCCGCAGATCCAGCAGGTCGGTGATGCGATGCTGTGCGACGGGAACCCAGTCTGCTCCCCTCGCCACAAGGGCCGTCACATAGTTCTCGTTGATCGTGAAGGCACATCGCGTCGCTCCGGCGAGATCGGCATTCGCCGCAGCAACCCGAGTCGTCCTGCCCTCGACCCGGACATCGATGGCGACGGTGCCCTTAGCCGGATCACCATTGCGCTCGAAAGATGTGACCACGTAGTTGCTTGCATCCCGCACAAGACCGGCAGCGATGGTTCCGGCCTCGTCAGTTCCTGTCTCAGAAGCGCCTGTCGTCACGACCACCGTGCAATAAGGCGCGACGGGGCCGGCCTCGGTGCGCAGCAGCGTGGGCTCGGCCCGGGACGAAGTCAGGCGCAGGCGACCGGGCGAAAGGGTCATCTGAGCCAGAGTTCCTTCGGATTGCAGGCCCGTTCGCATGAGGCGTCTCACGCTTGCCTCGCGAAACTGCTCACGGACCTGAACGAACACCTCGGGGAGAAGATCGAAAGGTCGAAACTGCTCGACGATTGTGAATTCGAGGTCGAGGAGGGATGGGGCCGGACGCCCGGCGGAAGGTGGAGCAAGCTGGGCGATGGCGTCAGCCGCGCGGCTCGAAGAGACGGCTGCCGTGGCCACGCTGGCGATGGCGCCGCGTAGGAAATCCGAGCGAGTGATTCCAAGCTTCATGGGAGCTCCCGTGCTCGCTCATGAGGGAGCCTCACAATCTCGGCGAGATTGGGTCTTGTCCGAAAGATCAGAAGACTATCAGGCCAGCGGATTCCCGCATCGCCGAAGGCGAGGCTCTGCAAGACTATCCAAGCTGGGTCACGGGCTTCCCTTGAGCTTGGCCGTGAGCCGACTAAACCTTGGATGACAGGCCTGTCTCTGGCGCTATCTGGGAATAGCGCGGGATCGGGAGAATGGGTGGTGGGCCCGGCAGGACTCGAACCTGCAACCAGACCGTTATGAGCGCGTTTCTGCTTCGGGAAATCCAAGAAAACAAGGCAAATGGGGGGTTCCTCGTCGACTA